>DATFVU010000268.1:0-17398 GCA_035260145.1 Candidatus Polarisedimenticolia bacterium
GATGCCTCTGATGGACGCGCCGAAGGCCCACCAGATCCTGTACGACCGCGGCGTGACGGGGCGGATCGTGCTCCAGGTCTAGCGGAGCGGCGCGCGGCGCCTCCCGGCCGCCCTGCGCAGGGCAGGCCTATCTCGCCTGGCCCAGCCTCCAGGTGAATCCGGCCGTCACGCTGTAATGGGTCGAGGACTCGTCGAAAGTTTCCTCGTTGATCATCGAGCCCTCGACGCGCACCGCCACGCGCTTATTCTTTCCGAAGAAGAACCGGCTGCCCCCGGCGATCTGGAACGCGGAGCTGCTGTCGTCCGTGTCGGGACCCGGGTCGAGGTCGACCGTGAGCGTCGCGGTGCCGGCCCCCACGAGGACATAGGGCACCGCCTGCTTGTTTTTCGGGTGGAAATTGAACACGGCGTTCACGAGGGTGACGCCGAGTGACGTGTTCACGTCGGCGACATTCGTGTCCTGGGTGTTGCCCATACCGATGCCCTGTCCCTCGAGCTCGAACAGCTCGGTGAAGCAGTAGCCGCCGCGGAAAGCGAAACGCCCCGCCCCCTTGTCGCTCACGTCCGAATCGAAGTGGGTGAAGCCGAAGTCGAAGCCGAGCTCGCCGTTTTTCGCGTTCAGTCCGGCCCAGGCGGGGAGCGCGCCCACAAGCGCCAGACACAAGATCAGGGACAGCCTTCGTTTCATACGGATTCCCCCTTCAAATCGATCTGGTTGTGGAACGCGCGCCATCATCTCGAAGCACCGCGAGCGTGTCAAGGTCGGAAGCGGCCGATCCGGCGCGCGTTTGACACCGCCGCTCGGTCCTGGGATATAATCCGCCGCCCAAAAAGACACGCCGTGCCGAGAAGCTCGCCACCCGACGGAGTTCCGTCCATGCCGGATCGCATGAAGGGAGAGGGCCGGGAGCGCCCGACGCGTCCCGCGGCACCCCCGAAAAGCGCCGAGCGCAAGGTCCCTGCCGCGCCCGGTCTCACCTACAAGGACGCCGGTGTCGACATCGACGCCAAGATGCGCGCCATCCAGCGTATCCGGATGATCGCGCGCGGCACGTTCAAGAAGGGGGTGCTGACGGAGATCGGCTCGTTCGGCGGGCTGTACGACCTGACCGCCGCGGGGCCGTTCCGTCGCCCGGTCCTGGTGAGCAGCACCGATGGCGTCGGCACGAAGCTCAAGGTGGCGATCCAGACCCACCACCACAAGACCGTCGGCATGGACCTGGTGAACCACTGCGTCAACGACATCCTGGTGCAGGGGGCGGTGCCGCTCTTCTTCCTTGACTACATCGCGATGGGCAAGGTGGAAGGGGAAGTGATGCTCGAGGTGATCTCCGGCCTGGCGCGGGCCTGCCGCGATGCCGGTTGCGCGCTGATCGGCGGCGAGACGGCGGAGATGCCCGACTTCTACAAGCCGGGGGAGTACGACCTGGCCGGCTTCATCGTCGGCGTCGTCGAACGCGAGCACGTCATCGACGGGTCGCGCATCGCCTCGGGGGACGTCCTGATCGGCCTGCCCTCCTCCGGCCTGCACACGAACGGATACTCGCTGGCCCGCAAGGTGTTTTTCGAGCGCCGCGCCCTCCGGCCGGAAACGCCGGTGACCGAGCTCGGCCGCACGGTGGCCGAGGAGCTGCTCCAGGTGCATCGCTCGTACCTTCCGGTGCTGCGCGGATTGATCGCCTCGGGGGCCCTCTACGGCATGGCGCACATCACCGGCGGCGGGTTCACCGACAACATACCGCGCATCCTGCCGCGCGGCGTGTCGGTGCGCATCGACGTCGGGACCTGGCCGATCCTGCCGGTGTTCCGATACCTGCAGCGCGAGGGGCGGATCGCGGATGATCAGATGTTCCGCACCTTCAACATGGGGATCGGGATGGTCCTGGTCGTGCCGCTGCACCGCGAGGATGAGGTGGTCGCCCACCTCGACAAGATGGGGGAGAAGCACTACCGGATCGGGGAAGTCGTACGCGGCAATCGAAGAGTGATTTACGACAAGACACAGCCGGGCGAGTCGGCGCGGGCCGACGCCGCGCCGGTAGGCTAGAGGGGGACGGGGCATGCAGGTCTACGTGGTCTACCTCAGCTTGATGTGCGTCGTGTTCGGGGTGAGCGCGGGGGTGCTGTTCTTCGTTGCGCTGAGCCAGGCGCTGCGCCGGAGGGTGGAGCGCGCCGCCATGTACCTGGGTCTGACGCTCCTGTCCGGGGTCGTGGCGGCCGGCTTCTATTTCTTCCGGCGGTTGCTGTGAGGACGTGCGCCGCACGAGAATCCGCGCGTGGCTGATTCGGCGGTCTCGAAGAACCTGATCGGCATCCTGATCTCGGGCCGGGGCTCCAACATGCGGGCCATCCTGGACCGCATCGCCTCAGGCGAGCTCGACGCGCGAGTCGCCCTCGTCATCAGCAACGAACCCAAAGCCGTGGGGCTCGTCGCGGCGCGCGAGTTCTCCGTGCCGACGCTCGTCATCGACCACCGCCAGAGCCCGACGCGGGAGGAGCACGACCAAAAGATGGCCGAGGCGCTGGAGTCGAAGGGCGTCCACCTGATCTGCCTGGCCGGGTACATGCGCCTTCTCTCTCCCGAATTCGTCGAGCGCTTCCAAGGGCGCATCCTGAACATCCACCCGTCGCTCCTGCCGGCGTTTCCCGGCCGGGAGGCGCAGCGCCAGGCGTTCGAGGCAGGCGTGAAACTGAGCGGCTGCACCGTCCATTACGTCGACGAACACGTCGATTCCGGCCCGATCATCCTGCAGGAGGCTGTCCCGGTCCTGGACGACGACGACGCGGATTCCCTCGCGGCGCGTATCCTCGAGAAAGAGCACACCCTCTACTGCCGCGCCATCGCCCTACACTTCTCCGGCCGCCTGCGCCTCTCGGGTCGACGCGTCCTCGGAGCGAGCCGGCGCTGACGTCGCGCCGAACGTGACCGTCCCGCGCGCGACCATCCCTGGCGACGCGGTCGCGGACACTGTCCGCCGCCGGACGGGACCCCGGCTCGCGGGGCGGCGCCGCGGCGCGCGGGGGGCGGCACGGACCTTGCTCGATCCGGGGGATGATGCCCGAAGACGCTACGCACGCCGCGCCCCCGCTCTTCTATCCCGCCGAGGCGCCGCCGACCGGGGAGCCGATCCGCCGGCAGAAGAAAGTGCGCGAGCTGCCCTCCACGGTCCTTCTGCCGCGCGACAAGCTCATGCGCTTCGGCGCCGCAGGGATGAGCCAGGCGGAGCTTCTCGCCGTCCTGCTCGGAACCGGGACGAAGGGGCGAAGCGTCATCCGGATCGCCGAGGATCTGGTCGCAGAGCATGCGGGGCAGAAGCTTCTGTCCCTGTCCCTCGACGAATGGGCGCACCAGAAAGGGGTGGGGCGCGTCAAGGCGGCGCGGATGCTGGCCGCCTTCGAGCTGGGACGGCGGCTTCTATCGCCGCAGCCGGAGGAGCCGCGCATCGGCTCTCCCGCCGAGGCTTACGCCCTGGTGCGCGACCTGAAACGAGCCCGCAAGGAGCATCTGATCTCCCTGTACCTCGACGCGCAGAACCGCCTGATCTGCCGCGAGACGGTATCGATCGGCAGCCTCAACACAACCCGCACGCATCCGCGCGAGGTGTTGCAGCCGGCGATCGTCAACTCCGCGCTGGCGTTCATCCTGGTGCACAACCACCCGAGCGGCAGTCTCGACCCGAGCCGCGACGACGTGGAGTTCACCCGCACCATGGCGCGCGCCGGCGACCTGATGGGGATCAGCCTGTACGACCACCTGATCGTCAGCCGGCGCGGCTTCGTCAGTCTTAAAGAGAGAGGCCTCCTGTAGGCCGGGTCCACGCGTCGCCCGAATCGTTATAGACTTCGCGGCCGACGGCCCGCGTCGCGGGCCGTCCTGCGAGGACAGGGGATGCCCCGGGCCGACTCGAAGGACTCGAAGAAGAAGATCTCCTTCCGCCCGCCGCAGGAGCAGTTCGACTACCTGCGCAAGGGGGCGGTCGACATCATCCGCGCCGAAGAGCTGCTCGCCAAGCTGCAGCGCTCGCATCGCGACGGCGTCCCCCTGACCGTCAAGGTCGGATTCGATCCGTCCGCCCCCGACCTGCACCTGGGCCACACCGTCGTCATCCGGAAGATGAAGCACTTCCAGGATCTGGGTCACCGCGTCGTCTTCGTCATCGGCGACTTCACGGGGATGATCGGCGACCCGACCGGTCAGTCGAAGACAAGGCCGGCGCTCACCAGAGAGCAGGTGAAACAGAACGCGGAGACGTACAAGAAGCAGGTGTTCAAGATCCTGCACCCGAAGAAGACGGTGATCGAATTCAACAGCCGCTGGCTCGGCAAGCTCGGGGCGTCAGGATTCATTCAGCTGGCCTCGAAGTACACCGTGGCCCGCATCCTGGAGCGGGACGATTTCTCGAAGCGGTACAAGGGAGGGCTGCCGATCGGCCTGCACGAGTTTCTGTACCCGCTGGCCCAGGCGTACGACTCGGTCGCCCTCGAGGCGGACGTGGAGATGGGGGGGACCGATCAGACGTTCAACCTCCTGGTCGGGCGGGAGGTGATGCGCGAGTACGGCCTGGAGCCCCAGGTGGTTCTGACGATGCCGCTCCTCGAGGGGCTCGACGGCGTCGAGAAGATGAGCAAGTCGCTCGGAAACTACATCGGGATCAACGAGCCGCCGCGGGAGATCTACGGCAAGGTGATGTCGATGAGCGACACTCTGATGTGGCGCTACTGGGAGCTGTGCACCGACGCGACGCTTCCCGAGATCGCTGCCATGCGCGGCCGCGTCGAGAGGGGAGAGCTGCATCCGAAGCAGGCCAAATCCGACCTGGCTCGCCGGATCGTCGCCGACTACCACGGCGACCAGGCGGCCACAGAGGCGGCCGCCGAGTTCGACAAGGTGTTCGCCCGCAAGGAGACCCCCGAGGAGGTGCGCGAGGTCCGGCTGCCCGCGGCGCAGCATCCGGTGTGGATTCCGAAGCTCCTGGTCACGCTCGGCATGGCCAAGTCGAACGGCGAGGCGCGGCGCCTGATCGAGCAGGGGGGCGTGTCGCTCGACGGCGAGAGGCTTTCCGACGCGGCGCGGGAGATCCCGGCTGCGGCCGCCTCCTCATTCCTGATCAAGGTCGGGAAGCGCCACTTCGTGAGAGTGCGGTTCGACTGAAGCGTCTGGACCGCGCGGCCGAACCGCCTTGCCCTGGTGATTTCTCTGCGCTACCTTATCCATACGTCGTCGATTCACAAGGACAACCTTGTACTCTCGACTCGAGGTGCCCATGCGATCTCGATTGCCTATGCCGGGACTGCTGGCGGCCGTACTGGGTGCCCTGGCCCTGCCGGGGGTCGTCTCTGCGAGGGAAATCATCGTGGCGCCTTCGGGGGGCGACTACACATCCGTCGCGGCGGGTGTCGGCGCCGCCCGGGCGGGCGACACGGTGACCGTACGTGCCGGTACGTACAATGAAAGGGTCTCGTTCGGCTTCAGCGGCTCGGCTGCCGCCGGCTTCATCATCCTGCAGGGGGCGGCCGGGGCCGTTCTCGACGGAACGGGGCTGTCCGGAGCGGGTATTACGATCAACAGCAGAAACTACATCCGAGTGAGCGGCATGACCGTTCGGAACTTCAAGGCCGGCGGCACGCCGATGGGGATCGACGTCGAAGGAAGCTCGAGCTTCATCGAGCTGCGGAACAACCTCATCCACAACATCGAGAGCCCCAACGGCAACGCGCACGGGATCGCCTTCTACGGCACCGCGACCGTGCCGATGACCAACATCGTCGTGGAGGGGAACGAGATCCGGAACTGCCGGCTGGGCCAGAGCGAGGCCCTGGTGCTGAACGGCAACGTCAGCGGGTTCACCGTGGCCAGGAACATCGTCCACGACAACGACAACATCGGGATCGATTTCATCGGTTTCGAGGGCACGGGCCCGACCGGCCAGGACCAGGCGCGCAACGGCGTCTGCGTCGAGAACGTGGTCTACAACATCAGCTCGGCCACGAACCCCACGTACGGGGGCGAGAGGTCGGCAGACGGCATCTACGTGGACGGCGGCCGCGACATCGTCATCGAGCGCAACAAGGTCGACAACTGCGACATCGGCATCGAAGTCGCCAGCGAACACGGCGGCAAGGCCACGAGCAACATCACCGTGCGCAACAACTTCATTTCGCGCGGCTACCAGGGCAACGTCCTCATGGGCGGGTACGACGCGACCCGCGGCATGGCGCAGAACGTGGTCGTGGTCAACAACACGACCTGGCAGGGGACCTACGGCGAGATCCAGCTCCAGTACAACTGCGACCGGATCACGATCAAGAACAACATCCTCTATGCCAGGACCGGCCAGCTCTATATCTCGAACGGAGGCGGCAACAACACGAACATCATGGTGGGAAACAACCTCTACTTCGGCGCCAGCAACACATCACCGGGGTCGTTCCCCGACGCGCTCGCGCGGTTCGTGAATCCCCTCCTGGTCGGCCCGTACGCGGACCTGCACCTGCTTGCGGGCTCGCCCGCCATCGACGCGGGGATCGACCTGGGCAACGACGGCCAGGGGCAACCCGTCTCGGGTGTTCTGGATATCGATGGACAGCCCCGTGTGCGGGGAGGCGCCGTCGATATCGGCGCTCACGAGTTCGGGATACCCGACACCACACCTCCGGCGGCTCCGGTCAATCTGCGCGTGCAATAGGCAAGCCGCTGCGCGCCGGTGCCTAGCCGCCGGCGCCCGAGCCCGGGACGGACTTGAGGATGGTGCGAATGTCCTCTTCCGGCAGGCCGGTGGTCGCGTGCAGCCTCGAGATCGGCCAGCTGCTGTGGCGCGCCACGAAGACCTCGAGATCCTGGCGCGTCGGCTCCGATTTCATGTAGAAGACCCGGTCGAAAAGCGCTTCGATCTCGTCCATCTGAGCCGGGCCGTCCTTCTTCCCCGCCTTCAGCTCCAGGACCACGCTGGTGCTCCCCTGCTGGGCGAAAGCGGCGACCGTCCCGCCGTAATTCGGGTTGGACATCGTCGGCGGGGGGACGGCGCTGGCCCGCAGGCGGTTGGCCTCCTCCTGGTTGCGGTAGACGGTCATGCCGAGCCGCGTGCCGCCCATGTTGGTGATTCTCTCCACGTAGACGGTCTCGAGGCTGGTGAACAGGATCGGCGAGCGCTCGCTCGGATGGCCGACGCCGTCGAGGCTGACGACGTTCGGCTCGGCGGCGAGGCCTGCCGCCTTCAGATCGATCCGCAGGCGGAAGGACATTCCCTCATACCGGCTGCGGATGTCCTTGAAGGTGTCGTGCTCGATCGCCCGGGGAACGTCGATGGCCAGAAGAGAGATGAGCAGGGCCGTCAGATTCCAGGGACGGAAGATCCTGGCCGACTTTCGCATGGGCCCATTGTACCCGCCTTACCGGCGCCGGCGACCTTCGGCCCAGGCCATGGCGAACCAGAAGGCGGCGTCGCGACGCTTCTTCCAGGCGTCGAAGGCGGCGACCGCCTGGTCGAATTCGGGGCCCGGCAGGAGCCCGCCGCCGACGACCGTCCCCCTGGCGCCCCTCAGGATCGTCACCGCGTTCTCGACGTAGGCCTTGAAGTCGGGCGACCCGGAGCAGCTTCCGAAAAACACCCAGGTGTTGCGCGCCGGAGCGGCCCCGGCCTGATACAGGAGCTGCACCAGGCGGCGCCCGACGGCCGGATCGTTCCCGAGACGGTCGAAGCTCCGCATATAGGCCCGCCACAACGGCGTGAAGCCGGCCGGCTCCGGCCACAGGCGGATGACGTCGTGATCGTCGTCCTCGAGGACGATGCGCCCACCGGGCCGCACGGCCCGCGTCATGGCGCGGACGACGACGAGCGGGTCGGGGAGATGCTCGAGAAGGAAGCGGGCGTGGGCGACGTCGAATGAGCCCCATTCACCCCTGCGCAGCGGAAGATCGAGAGCGTCCCCCTGGCGCCATTCGACGAGCCCCGCCTCGCCGGCCGCGCGCGCGGTCCGCGCGGCACCGCGCAGTTGATCGGGGCTGCGCTCGATCCCGAGCACGCTTCCGGAGGGGCCCGCCTGACGGGCCATGGCGCGAGCGAACTGCCCGAGGCCGCTGCCGACCTCCAGGATCCTCTCGCCCCCCCGCAGGCCCAGCTCGGCGAGCGATCGCTTGTTGATCAGCTCGTTGAGACGGGCGAGCCGCGCCTGCTCGCGCGGAGCGGTGCCGTGCAGGTAGCGCGACCCCGTCTTCTGCATGGGCCCTTCGTCTTCAGCGTCCCGCCGCCGGTTGCAGATCGGACGTGCAGAAGGCGCAGCGCGACGCCTTCAGCGGGACCGACGACAGGCAGCGCGGGCACTCGCGCGTCGTGGGGGCAGCCGCCGGCGCCGGCTTGGCCTTCAATCGGTTGATCTGCTTCACGAGCATGAAGATCACCATCGCCACGATGACGAAGTCGATGACGTTGTTCAGGAAGATCCCGTAGTTGAGGGTCGGGGCGCCGGCCGCCTTCGCCAGCGCCAGCGTTTCGTAGGGCTGCGACGAGAGATTGAGGAACAGGCTCGAGAAGTCGAGGTTCCCGACCAGAAGGCCGATGGGCGGCATCAGGATGTCGTTCACGGCCGAGGACACGATCTTGCCGAACGCCGCCCCGATGATGATCCCGATCGCCATGTCGAGAACGTTCCCCTGCAAGGCGAATTTCTTGAACTCCTGCAGCATGGTGCCCTCCCTGTGCTTTGGCTCAGCGCCTGACGCGGTAGTGATTCTCCTCCAGGCTGGCGATGGTCCGATCCAGATCGTTCTGCCGGACGAGCAGGTAATCGGTGTCGTAGGTGCAGACCGCCATCAGGCTGATGCCGGCCCGCGCCAGCGCCGTCGAGAACGAGGCGACCAGCCCCGTCTCGGAGAAATCGAACGGCCCCTCCAGCTTCAGGCAGCGCCAGCCGGCCGCGGCGCGCACGCCTTCGGGGACCACGGCTTCCGGGCAGATGACCGACAGCTCGTCGGCGGTGCGCGTGACCGAGCAGAACGAAGCCGCGTCGGCCCAGGAGGGGACGGACGCCGCCCGATCGAGACGACAGACCGAGAACGTCTCGGGCAGCAGCGTGAAGGTCAGTTGCCGCGTACCCCCGCTCCTACAGGATGAACAGCGGCGCCAGGACCAGCGTGATCGTCGACAACAACTTGATCAGGACGTGCAGCGACGGTCCCGCGGTGTCCTTGAACGGATCGCCGACGGTGTCGCCGACCACCGCCGCCTTGTGCGGCTCCGAGCGCTTGCCGACCACCTGGCCGTCCACCTTGAACAGCCCCGACTCGATGTACTTCTTGGCGTTGTCCCAGGCGCCCCCGCCGTTGTTCATGACGGTCGCCAGGAGGATGCCGGCGATGGTGCCGACCATCAGAAGCCCCGCGACCGACTCGGCGCCGATCTGCCCGTAGGTCGACAGATACTTGAAGCCGAACCCGACCGCGACCGGCGTGAGCACCGCCAGAAGTCCCGGCAGCACCATCTCCTTCAGGGCGGCCACCGTGACGATGTCGACGCAGCGCGCGTAATCCGGCTTGGCGGTCCCCTTCATGATTCCGGGGTTCGCCTTGAACTGCCGGCGCACCTCGGTGATCACCACCTGGGCCGCCTTGCCGACCGCCTTGATCGCCAGGGCGGTGAACACGAAGACAAGGGTCGCGCCCAGGAGGCCGCCCACGAACACCGGCACGCGCGTCAGGTCGACGCCGACCTCGTGCCCCGTGATCTTCATCACCTCGTCGAGATAGGCCCGGAACAGGAGGAAGGCGGCCAGGGCGGCCGAGCCGATGGCGTACCCCTTGGTCAGCGCCTTGGTGGTGTTGCCGACGGCGTCCAGGCGGTCGGTCTTTTGCCGGATCGCCTCCGGTTGCTTCGACATCTCGATGATGCCGCCGGCGTTGTCGGTGATCGGCCCGAACGTGTCCATGGCCAGGATGTAGGCGCAGGGGGCCAGCATGCCCATCGTCGCGATCGCCGTGCCGTACAACCCGGCGCCGGGGATGTCTCCGAGCGCCTGCTTGCCGCACCAGTAGGCGCCCAGAAGCGCCGCCGAGACCGTCAGCACCGGCAGCCCCGTGCACTCGAAGCCGACCGCCAGGCCGCTGATGATGTTGGTCGCGGGTCCCGTGCGCGACGCCTCGGCGATCTCGCGCACCGGCCGGTAGCGATACTCGGTGTAGTACTGCGTGATGAGAACGAAGGCGAAGGCCGTCAGGATGCCGATGATCCCCGCGGCGAGCAGGTACCCCTGGTGCACCGCGCCGATCGACGCGCTGACGGGCTTCAGCAGCATGTACACCGCGGCGGCGAAGCCGAGCATGGCGAGGGCTGTGGTCACCATGTAGCCGCGATTGAGGGCGCGCATCGGGTCCTCGTCCTCGCGGCAGCGCACCGTGAACACGCCGACGATGGTGGCGATGAGACCGAAGGCGCGGGCCAGGAGCGGGAACAGGATGCCCCCCATGCCGAACACCGGGTAGAGTGCTATCCCCAGGATCATCGCCCCCACGTTCTCGGCGGCGGTCGACTCGAACAGATCGGCGCCGCGGCCGGCGCAGTCGCCGACGTTGTCCCCCACCAGGTCGGCGATCACCGCCGGGTTGCGCGGATCGTCCTCGGGGATGCCGGCTTCGACCTTGCCGACGAGATCGGCGCCGACGTCGGCCGCCTTGGTGTAAATGCCGCCGCCGAGCTGCGCGAACAGGGCGACGAACGAAGCCCCGAAGCCGAATCCCACGATCTGCAGCGGCACGTGGCTGTAGTCGTTCATCCCGCCGAACAGATAGAACAGCCCGCCGACTCCGAGCAGGCTCATGGCGACGACCGACAGGCCGCTGACGGCGCCGCCGCGCATGGCGACCTGCAGCGCCTTGTTCAGGCTGGTCATGGCGGCCGCGGCCGCGCGGATGTTGGCGCGGATGGAGACGAACATGCCGATGTATCCGGCGATCGCCGAACACAAGGCGCCAGTGACGAACGACAGGGTGATCTTCCAGGCCGTTCCGCTCCCCATCTCGGCGATGTTCTTGACGTCGCTGTTGGCGTAGTAGAACGCGAAGATGACCGCGGCGGCGACGATGGCGAGCAGGCCGATGGTCCGGTACTGGCGCCTCAGGAAGGCCTCGGCCCCCTCCCGGATGGCGTCCGAGATGGCCCGCATCTCCGGCTTCCCGGTGTCGGCCGACAGCACGTGTCGGGCCAGAAAGGCCGCCACAATCAGAGACAGCACGCTGATCGACAGAACCAGCGGCAGAACCATGCCGACGTCCATGAACCTCACCTCCTGGCGTTCAATTCGATCCGGAATCGGGGCGCTTTGGGCAGACTCGTCGGGGTCCGAATGGCACCCCCGCGAGCGCGGGAGAGTACCCTTCCTGCCTCGCCTCCGTCAAGCGTCCGTGCGTCGCCGGTCCTTGCGCCCGCCGGGCACGGGTCCGCGTCGCTACGCGACGCTCCCCTCGCTTCGCCTCGCGCCGCCCACCGCGCTCGAGGGCGCGCGCCGGGGCCCGCCACATGAACTTGCGCGTCGGGCGGATTTGGGCTAGGCTTCGCCCGCTTCTCTGTCTTGTCGCGTCGCCCTCACTACGCGAGACGCATGGCGCAACCGGCCGTCCTGGTCGAAGACAAATCCTCCGGGTTCCTGCGGGAGCTTGGTCTGCTCGACTCGACGATGATCGTCGCCGGGTCGATGATCGGCTCGGGGATCTTCATCGTCTCGGCCGACATCTCCCGCAACGTCGGCTCGGCCGGCGGCCTCATTCTGACCTGGATCATCACGGGGCTTCTCACCGTCACGGCGGCGCTGTCGTACGGTGAGCTGGCGGCGATGATGCCCGCCGCCGGCGGGCAGTACGTGTATCTCAGGGAAGCCTACTCACCGCTGTGGGGCTTCCTGTACGGCTGGACACTGTTCCTGGTGATCCAGAGCGGCACCATCGCCGCGGTGGCGATCGGCTTCTCGCGCTACCTGGGAGTCCTGGTCCCGTGGATCTCTCCCACGAGCTGGATCGTTCCGCCGATCAATATCTCGTCGGGCTACGCCATCAGTCTGTCGACCCAGCAGCTGGTCGGCGTCCTGATGATTCTGCTTCTGACCTTCATCAACACGCGCGGACTCAAGATCGGCAAGCTGATCCAGAACGTCTTCACCTCGGCCAAGACGCTGTCGCTGGCGCTTTTGATCGTCCTTGGTCTGATCCTCTACCGTGATGCCGGCGTCTGGGCCGCGAACTTCGCCGCCTCGTTCGCGCCGCGCGACCCGGCGACGATCACCCCGGGGTTCTCGTTCGCCCCCGCCGTGACGGCCGCCGGCGGGTTCTTCGGTCTTCTGGTCGCGTTCTGCGTATCCCAGGTCGGATCGCTGTTCTCCGCCGACGCCTGGAACAACATCACCTTCACGGCGGGTGAAGTGAAGGAGCCGCGGCGCAACATCCCGCTGTCGCTGGCGCTCGGCACCGGCCTGGTGATGACGCTCTACATCCTGGCGAGCATGGCGTACTGCAGCGTCCTGCCGCTCGAGGCGATCCAGCACGCCCCGGACGATCGGGTGGCCACAGCGGCGCTGAAGGTGATCTTCGGCGATATCGGCGCGGCGATCATGGCGGTCGCCATCGTGATCTCGACCTTCGGCTGCAACAACGGCCTGATCCTGTCAGGCGCGCGGGTCATCTACGCCATGGCGAAGGACCGCCTGTTCTTCCGGGCCACAGGAACGCTGAACGACCGGCACGTGCCGGGCGTGGCGCTCTGGATCCAGGGGGCCTGGACGGCGTTCCTGACGCTGCCGCGCACGCGCCTGCGGGACGCCGCCGGAAATCCCATCGTCGATCCGGTGACCGGGATGGGAACGTACGGCAATGTCTACAGCGATCTCCTCAACTACGTGATCTTCGCGGCGCTGGCGTTCTACGTCCTGACGATCGCGGGGATCTTCGTCCTGCGCCGCAAGCGTCCCGACGCTGAAAGGCCGTACCGCGCCTTCGGTTATCCGATCGTCCCGGCGCTCTACATGGCCGCGGCGACGACCATCCTGCTCGTCCTGATCGTCTACCAGACGCAGACCACCGGTCCCGGGCTGCTGATCGTGCTCGCGGGGGCGCCGGTCTATTTCCTGTGGCGCAGGCTCGCGAACGCGCCGCAGGCGCCCTCGACGACGTCGCACACCAGCTGACCGTCGAGTCCCATTCGTCCGGCCTCCCGCCACATTACGGGCGAAGAGCACCTCCTAAGATAGAATGCTTGCGCCATGACCTCTCACTTTCGCGCCGTCTCCGTCTTCGCCCTGGCCGCCTGCCTCGCCGCTTTCGCGGCGCCGGGGGCCCGGGCCGCTTCGGGACGATCGAACCACCTCGCCGGGCAGTCGAGCCCGTACCTCCTGCAGCACGCCGATAATCCGATCGACTGGTACCCCTGGGGCGAGGAGGCGTTCCGGCGGGCCACGAAGGAGGATCGGCCGATCTTCCTTTCGATCGGCTACTCGGCGTGCCACTGGTGTCACGTCATGGAGCGGGAAACGTTCTCCGACGACGAAGTGGGGCGCCTGGTGAACGAGCGGTTCGTGTCGATCAAGGTGGACCGCGAGGAACGCCCCGATCTCGACGCGATCTACATGAACGCCGTTCTGGTGATGACCGGACGGGGGGGCTGGCCGATGACGGTCTTCCTGACGCCGGATCGCAAGCCGTTCTTCAGTGGGACCTATTTCCCGAAGGAGGATTTCAAGAAACTGATCCAGTCCGTCGCCGAAGGATGGAAGAGCCGCCGGCAGGAAGTGCTCACGTCCGCGCAGACGATCGCCACGGTCGTCGCGGACCTGCAGCACTCCGCCGAGAAGCCGGCCGACGGCAAGGCCGGGACGGACCTCCTCGCCGGCGCGGCCGGCGCCTGGAAGTCGATGTTCGACGCGCAGCACGGCGGATTCGGCAAGGCGCCGAAGTTCCCGCCGCACGGCGCGCTTCTGGTCCTGCTCGAGGCGAACCGCTCCCGCGGCGATGCGCAGGCGATCGGCATGGTGACGCGCACCCTCGACGCCATGGCGCGCGGCGGCATCTACGACCAGATCGGCGGCGGCTTCCACCGTTACTCGACCGACGAGAAATGGCTGACCCCGCACTTCGAGAAGATGCTGTACGACAACGCTCTCCTGGTGCCCGTGTATCTCGACGCCTGGAAGGCGAGCGGGCGGGACGACTTCCGGAGAATCGCGGAGGAAACGCTTGGCTGGGTGGCGCGCGACATGACCGACGCGCGGGGAGGGTTCTACGCCACGGTCGACGCCGACAGCGAGGGGGAGGAGGGGCGCTACTACCTCTGGACGCGTGCCCAGATCGAGGAGGCCGTCGGACCGGCGGACGGCGCCATCGTCGGCGACTATTTCGGCGTGACGGATGCCGGCAATTCCGCGGGGGGGCGCAACATCCTGAACGTGCCGGTCCCGCCGAGAGAGTTCGCCCAGAAGCGCGGCATGACGGAGGACGCGCTGCGGCTGACGGTCGACCGGGCCCGCGCCTCGCTGCTGCGCGCGCGCGCGCGCCGTCCGGCCCCTCACAAGGACGACAAGATCCTGGCGGGATGGAACGGCCTCATGATCTCGGCCTACGCGGATGCCTACCGGCTGACCGGGAGCGCCGACTACAGGCGCGCGGCCGAGAGCGCCGCCCGTTTCGTGCTGCAGAATCTGAAGAAGGACGGAGTGCTGCGCGTCTCCTGGCGCCAGGGAAAGGTCGGCCCCCCGGGCTTCCTCGACGACTACGCGTTTCTGGCGAGGGGCCTGCTCGACCTTTACGACGCCACCTCCACCTCGGCCTGGCGCGAGGAGGCGACGCGTCTGGTGCGCTCGGCGGAGCGGTTCGTCGACCGGGATCGGGGCGGATATTTCCTGGCCGCGGCGGGGCAGCGCGACCTGATCGTGCGGCCGAAGAGCCTGGTGGACGATGCCCTGCCGTCCGGGAACGCGGTGATGACCGAATGTCTCCTGCGTTTGTCGGGCGCCGCGGACAGCGGGGCGATGCGCGCGGAGGCGCTGCGGACACTCGATCTGGCGGCCCCCTTCCTCGCGACCTCTCCGACCGCCGCGCCGTACATGGTGCTCGCCGCGACGATGCGAGACGGTAATGCCGCCGGTGCCACGGGCGCTCGCGCGGCGGCGGATCGGGCGCCCTCCCGGCCCGACCCCGCCGATCCCCCGACGGCCGGCGGCTCGCCCGCCGCGCGGGGCGACCGGGTCGTGAACGGAACCATCGTCGGCCGCCCCAACCCGCAGCGCGTCGCGACCTCGTCCGTGACCCTGCCCGACCGCCCTGTGCGCCCCGGCCAGGCGGTGACGATGTCGATACGCCTCGATATCGCCCCGACCTGGCACGTCAACTCGAACCAGCCGAGCCTGGAATACCTGATCCCGACGGCGGTCCGCCTCGCCGACGAGAGGGCCGCGCGCGTGGACCAGATCGCCTACCCCGAGGCGCACCTGGTGCAGCTCAAGTTCGCCGACACGAAGCTTTCGGTCTACGAGGGGGCGAACACAATTCGCGTCACGCTGCGCCCGCCGAGCGACAGCGCCCAGGGGGAGCGTCCGGTGCCGCTCCGCCTGACGTATCAGGCGTGCAACGACGCCACCTGCCTGGCCCCCGAGACGGTCGAATTCCTCGTCCCGCTCAGGATCGAGGGGGAGCCGGTCCCGGCTTCCGAGGCGGCGGAGCGGGCCGCTCCTCTGGACAACGCCGCGGGCGGCGCGGCTTTGATCGCCGGACCGGGGGGCGCGGGCGGCGAGAGGATCGCGACGATCCTCAGGGAGCGCGGATTCCTGGCGGTTCTGGGGGTGGTGTTCCTGGTCGGCCTGTCGCTGAACCTGACGCCCTGCATCTATCCGATGATCCCGGTGACCATCGGCTTCTTCGCGTCGCAGACACGCGACGCCTGGCTGCACCGCATCGGCTTGCCGTCCCTGTACGTCCTCGGCATGGCCGTGACCTATTCCATCCTCGGCGTCGTGGCGGGGCTTTCGGGCGGGCTGTTCGGGTCGACGCTGCAGAGCCCCTGGATCGTGGGGGCGCTCGTCATCCTGTTCGTGGCGATGGCGCTCGGCATGTTCGGCCTGTTCGAGATCCGCCTGCCCGGAGCGATCACGCGGCTCGGGGGCGGGCGGCGCGGCCCGGTCGGCGCCCTCGTGATGGGGCTGACGATGGGGCTGGTGGCCGCACCGTGCATCGGCCCGTTCGTCGTCGGGCTCCTCGCCTTCGTGGGGGCCTCGGGAAGCCCGTTTTTGGGCTTCTGGTTGTTCTTCGTGATGGCGATCGGGATGGGGCTCCCGAACCTCGTGCTCGGCGTGTTCTCGGGATCCCTCTCGACCCTGCCGCGCTCCGGGGAGTGGCTGATCTACGCGAAGAAGGTGATGGGAGTCGGGATGCTGGCCGTCGCCCTCTACTTCCTGCAGCCGTTCCTGAAGGACCGCGTGCTGGGAATTCTTATCGTGGTGTTCGCGCTGATCGCCGGCGTGTACGTCGGCTTCGTCGAGAGGACGCGTCTGGCGTCGCGCCTGTTCCCGGTCCTGAAGGGGGCGATCGGCGTGGCGCTGATCGCGGCGGGGATCTGGGTGTCGATGCCGCTCCTCAGCGCCCGGGAGGGCCCGGAGTGGGAGCACTACACCCACGAGGCCTTCGCGCGCGCTTCGACGAGCGGCCGGCCGATCCTCCTCGATTTCTACGCCGACTGGTGCCTGCCGTGCCGGGAGCTCGACCGGTTCACCTTCTCCGACGCGGCGGTTCTGGAGGAGACGCGGCGTTTCTCCCTCCTGAAGGCCGACCTGACGCAGCTCGAATCGGAACAGGTCCGGCAGATCCGCGACCGCTTCGAGGTGATCGGCGTCCCCACCCTGGTGTTCATCGACGCGCAGGGAAACGAGCACAAGGACCTGCGCGTCTATGGTTTCGAGGACGCCCAGACGCTCCTGGCGCGCCTGCGCCAGGTCCGATGAGAAGCCTCTTCGATCATCTCGAGTGCCCGCGCTGCCGCGCCCGCAAGGCGGAGACGGCGCTCCTGTGCGAGTGCGGCTCGCCGCTTCTGGCGCGCTATCGGCTCGAGGAGGGGCGCAAGACGCTTCGGCGGGACGACCTGGCCGGGCGCGCTCCCAACCTGTGGCGGTACGCGGAGCTGCTCCCCGACGTCCCGCCGGTTTCGCTGGGGAGGGGTTCACGCCCCTCCTGCACGCGCGCCGGCTCGGACGGGAGATGGGCCTTCCGTCTCTGTTCATCAAGGACGAGGCGCTCAACCCGACCGGATCCTTCAAAGCGCGCGGCATGAGCGTGGCCGTTTCGGCGGCCGCGTCGCGCGGAGTGAGAGTGGCCGCGGCGCCGTCGGCCGGGAACGCCGGCTCGGCGCTGGCGGCGTACGGCGCCGTCGCGGGGATG
>DATFVU010000269.1:0-3662 GCA_035260145.1 Candidatus Polarisedimenticolia bacterium
CCGGGGACACATCAGTCGCGTGGGCATGGAGATCCAGTTGCTCGACGACAATCACCGGAGCTATGCGAAGCTCGCCCCCCACCAGTACACCGGCTCGATCTATCACGTTGTCCCGCCCACGAAGCGGACGGGAAAGCCGGCCGGTCAATGGAACGCGATCGCGATCCAGGCCGAGGGGCGGCGCGTGTCCGTCGTTCTGAACGGGACCAAGATCGTTGACGCCGACCTCGATCGCTATCTGCTCGACCCGGCGATAGCGAAAGAACACCCGGGGCTGAAGCGGACGACTGGACACATCGGCCTGCAAAGTCACACCGATCGCGTCGAGTTCCGCAACCTGCGCATCAAGGTGCTGTCGAAGTAGCGCCTGTCTGACCCGACGCGCCAGCGAAGGATGAGGGCGCCCGTGCTCGCAAGGTCCGATTCAATCGGCAAGAAGAGAGACGGACCGCGGCCGATCGGCGTCCGAGTGCGACAGAGAGAGAAGTCGGGTGCACTCGCCCCGCTCCCCTTTTTGTGCAACAGAGGACGACCGGAAGCTCCTGCCCCGCCCGCTGCGGTCGTACGGAGGCAAGGGCGAGTGATGCCGTCTCGCCCGCCCGCAACGCCCCGCTGAGGGAAGCGCGAGTGGCCAATACAGGAGCAGCGCCAGAGGCGCCCGGCCGCGGCCCGATGAATGTTCTCACTGCCCGTCGCGGGAACTGCTCCGCCCGTCCCGCGACGGGCATCTGGGGCATCCTCCCCGAACCACCCATCCTCACCGAAACCACCGTTGCACTCCACCGAAGCATCCAACTACCGATCCAACCAACCACCGAAGTCCCCACGCTCAGGGGATGTCCTGGAAGACGTCGCCCTGCGCGGCGCGGAAGTCTGCGAACAGGTCAAACTCGGTCGCGTAGCGCACGAAGGTGTCAGCCCCGCTGCCGCCGATCAGGATGTCCACGCGGCCGTCGTTGCCACCGTCGAGCCGGTCGTTGCCGGCGCCGCCGATGAGCAGATCGTAACCGCCATTGCCGTACAGTTGATCGTCACCATCGCCGCCGCGCAGCACGTCGTCGCCGGCGCCGCCCTTGATGATGTCGTTGCCGGTGCCGCCCTGGGCCACCAGGTGGATGGCCGGGTTGAGCTGGGCGGAAGCATCGATGGTGTCGTTGCCGTCGCTGCCATCCACGACGACCGTGCGCAGGTCGTTCACCCCCGTCAGGTCGAGGATGTTGACGGTGTCGTCGCCGGTGCCCGGCTGCAGCGAGATGACCTCCGTGCGGCTGATGTCCACGCTGAACGGCACCAGGTTGAGGCGGTTGAACTGAGCGTGCCCGTTCGAGCCGGCCTTGAGCTGGAAGACGTCGCCGGCGTTGGCGTTGCCGAAGATCACCGCGGTGTCGAAGCCGCCACCCCCGTCCCAGCTGTCGGTCAGCGTGCCGGGCAGCCAGTTGTAGGTGTCATTGCCGGGACCGCCGAAGATCGTGTCGTTGCCGAAGCCACTGTTGATGAAGTCGTTGCCGGCGCCTCCGTCGATGTAGGCGTTGCCGAGAACGGGGTTGCCGATGACCCCACCCTGGAACCCGCCGTAGCCCTGGGTGATGGTGTCATTGCCGTCGCCGCCGAGCAGGACCGCCTCCGGCGCGGCCACGAGCTTCCCGTTGGCGTCGCGCAGGTTGAGGGACCGATCGGTGGTGATGACATCGTCGCCTTCCTTGCCATCGATGACGATCTGGGACGTTTGCGCCAGGACGGGCGAGACGTTGCCGGTGACCTGGATGGCGACCGGCGTCCCGTTGTCGGTGACGACCAGGTTGCCGGACGTGTCGGCAGCGACGAGAATGTTGTTGTTCGCCGCATCGCCGAGAACCGTCAGGACACCCGTGTCGAAGAAGGCCTGCGTTGCGGGCGTGAGTCGGTCTTCGAGCCATTCGAGAGACAGGGCGGGGCGCTGGACAGTCGAACTCCTGCGAGATGCTCCAACCATGACCACTCCTTCCTTACACAGAGGGGAAAAACGGGGGAGGGGACAACCCCCGCGCCAATTCCTTTGGGCCAGGACCGTGGTCACCGCTCGGCTCGGCGCGCATCGTGAGCGCAGAGTGCGGACGTCTCTGGGGAGTCGCTGCGCACTGTTCTCAAAACGGCAGCCGAAATGCCGGTGCCTGCAACCGGCATGCAACGGGTTTTTCCGGGCCTTTCCGGGCGTTGCGGGCGCGAGTCGTGACGGCAGCGTGTTCTGGTCGTAACGTGAGCGCAGAGCGATTCGCTCAAGGACGGGACGGAGGATTTGGACGGAAGAGAGGGCAAACCTCCTGGGCGAGGGAAGTGTGGGTTACGATCTGAGCTTTGTCAAATCCGTTTCTGAAGATTTTTTCGGCGCCTCACGGTAAGGGAGGAACACGATGAAAAACCGCGAGAACACGCCCTTTTCCGCCGCGGACCTCAGCCCCCTCGTGGCGGAGCTGCTCGACCCGCCGCGACTGGCTCCGCTCGGCCCCGGCATTCCGAACACGGCGGTGCGGCCACGGCTACACTCGTTGAAGCCGGCAGACCTCTTCGCCCCGCGCCCGGTGGTCGATGCCGACATGGCTGCCGCGTGTCTGGCCGGCCTGTGGCTATATCACGACTTCCTCGACGAGTCACACACGATCAGCCAGTCGATAGAGACGACGAGTGGGAGCTACTGGCACGGTCTGCTGCACCGGCGCGAGCCTGACTTTTCCAACGCGGGTTACTGGTTCAGGCATGTGGGGACGCATCCGGTGTTCGAGCCGTTGCGCGGGGAGGCGGCAAAGGTCGCGGCTGGCGCATCGGGGAAGGCGACGTTCCTGACAACGCAGACGAGCTGGGACCCGTTCGCGTTCATTAACCTGTGCGAGGCGAGCTACGACGAGAAGTCCCCCTGCCATGAGTTGTGCCGGCAGGTGCAACGCGTCGAGTGGGAACTGCTGTTCGACTACTGTTTCCGGCACGCCGTTGGGATCTGAGGACCGGCTCACGCGAGGGCCGCCGCGTAGACCACGCGCTCGCCATCGAACAGGGCGTACTCCGGCTGCGGGAGTCCCGCGCTGTCGGCCGCGGGCAACAGACGCAGGGCACGGCGCTCCTGGAGTCGTCGCAGCCCGTCGTGGAACGCCGACAACGATAGCTCTGCCTCGGATCGGCGCAGCGCCTCGAACAATTCCGGCAGGGCGCACTCCGCCGCGCCGCCCTCCTGACGCCGGTCGAGGTAGTCGAGGGCCGCCGGCGCCCACGGCACACTCGCCACCAGGTCCTCCGGCAGGGCACCCCGTAACTTTTCCAGCCGCACCAGCGCCTCATCGACGCGCCGACCCAGCCCGTCCAGTTTCGCCAGCCAGCCGCGAGCCGTCTCCTCGATCTGGTCGCCGATCTGCCGTAGTTCTTCGCGCATCGCCTCCAACCACGCCGGCACCGCCTTGCGGCTGATCTTCAGAAGGTTGCGCAGGTCTCCCAGCGCCCGCAGCGGCGACTCGTGCTCGTGCAGGAAATCGACGCCGGCCGGCGTGAGACGCACCCAGTCGCACGAGGTCTTGCCGCGCGTTTCCGTGCGGACGACCTCCAGCAGTCCCTCGCGCAGGGCGCGAGCTGCTGCCTCGCCGTTGGACCCCGCACGCCCCGGGAGCAGACCATCCAGCTTGCCGCTCTTGTACAGC
>DATFVU010000270.1:0-6526 GCA_035260145.1 Candidatus Polarisedimenticolia bacterium
CAGGAGCTGATCTATCAGAAGGCGCCCAAGAACGCGTCGTTCGTCGCCGACAAGGAAGTCGACGCCGAGCTCGGCAAGATCAAGCAGGGATTCCCGTCGGAGTCGGCCTTCGCGGCCGCTCTGAAGCAGAACGGCGTCGGCGAGGCCGAGTTCAAGGAGCAGATCCGCCGCAGCCTGATCGTGGGGCGCTTCGTGGATCGGGAGATCGTCGGCGACGTCAAGGTGAGCGACGAGGACGTGCGGCGCTACTACGACCAGAACGCCTCCGAGATGAGCCGCAAAGAGTCGGTGCGCCTGGCGGAGATCCTGGTGCGCGTGCCGCCCGATGCGACCGCCGAGGATCGCGCCAACGCCCGTCTCAAGATCGAGGAGATCCTGAAGCAGGCGCGCGGGGGCGAGGCGTTCGCGGATCTGGCGCGCAAGTACTCCGACGGCCCGGAGGCGAGCCGCGGGGGCGACACCGGCTGGCTGGCGCGCGGTCAGGCACCGCCCGCCATCGACCATGCCGCGTTCGCGCTCCAGCCGGGCCAGACGAGCGACGTGGTCGAGTCCCGCCTGGGCTACCACATCCTCAAGGTCGCGGAGAAACGACCCGAGGGGCCGATCCCCTTCGATGCGGCGAAGGACTCGATTCGCGCCAGGCTCGTCGCCCGCGCGCGGGACGAGAAGATCCGCGCCTACGTCGCCGGGCTGAAGGAGACGGCGCGAGTCGAGCGCGGCTCGAAGACCACGCCCTGACTCCGGCCCTGAGGCGGCCGTCGAGCGCGCCGCCTCGCAGCATGATGCAGTTCGCATCTCTTCTGGGAGCGGCCCTGATCCTGGCGGCGTATGCGGCCCATCAGGCGGGCCGCATCGGTCGCGAGTCGATCCTTTACCACTCGCTCAATGCCCTGGGCGGCTTCGTCCTGTGCGTCGTCGCGATCGACGCGTCTCAGGCCGGATTCATCGTCCTGGAAGGGGTCTGGACCGTCATCAGCCTCGGCGCGCTCGTGCGGACCGCCCGGCGCCCCTCCGGATCCTGAGTCGGCGACCCGGCGCGGCCTCGAGGATGCCGGGGCGCGTCAGGCGCGAGGGATCCAGGGCGCGCCGCGCGGTGCGCTCGTCGAGCACGCCCCGCTCGAGGGCCAGCTCGACGATCGTCCTGCCGGTCCGGAGCGACTCCTTCGCGAGCTCCGCCGCCCGCGCGTAGCCGATCAGCGGCGTCAGGGCCGTGGCGATCGAAGGGCTCCTCTCGAAGTAACGGCGGCACCGCTCCGCGTCGGCGCGCAGACCCCCGAGGCACAGGCGGCTGAACGCCGCCACGGCCGCCTGCAGGAGGGACATCGCCTCCAGGAGGTTGTGCGCCATCACGGGCATCATCACGTTCAGCTCCAGCTGGCCCGCGGCTCCTGCCGCCGCGACCGTCCGGTCGCAACCGGCGACCTGGAAGCAGACCATGTTCAGCATCTCGCACATCACCGGGTTGACCTTGCCCGGCATGATCGACGAGCCCGGCTGCACGGCCGGGAGCGCGATCTCGGCGAGCCCGGCCGTGGGCCCCGACGAGAGGAGCCGCAGGTCGTCGGCGATCTTTCCGAGATCGAGCGCCAGGCCGCGCAGGGAGGACGAGAAGTGGACCAAGTCGGCGGTGCTCATCGACGCCTCCACCAGATTCTCCGCAGGCCTGAGGCGCAGGCCGGTGTCGAGCGACAGCCGGCGCGCCACGCGGCGCGCGAAACGCGGGTGGGCGTTCAGCCCGGTCCCGGCCGCGGTGGCCCCGAGGTTCAGGCGGTGCAGGGGGCGCGCCGCGTCGTCCATGCGAAGCGTCGCGCGGCCGACGATCGAGGCGTACGCTCCGAACTCCTGCCCCAGCGTGATCGGAACGGCATCCTGAAGGTGGGTGCGGGCCGTCTTGACGGTTCGCCGGAAGCGGCCCGAGAGAGCGCGCAGAGCCGCCGCGCAGTCGCGCAGCGACCGCCTCAGCCCGGGAAGCGCGAACAGGATGGCCAGCCGCATGGCCGTGGGAAAGGTGTCGTTCGTGGACTGCCCCATGTTCACGTGATCGTTCGGATGGATCACGCCGTAGTCTCCACGCCGTCCCCCCAGGATCTCGATGGCCCGGTTGGCGATCACCTCGTTCACGTTCATGTTCTGCGAGGTTCCGGCCCCCGCCTGGTAGACGTCTACCACGAAGTGCCCGGCGTGCCGTCCGGCGATGACCTCCGAGGCGGCCCGATGCACGGCCGCGGCGCGCCGTCGGTCCAGGAGGCCCAGCGACGCGTTGACGTCGGCGGCGGCGCGTTTGATATGGGCGTAGGCGCGGATGAAGACGGACGGCAGGCGGCGGCCGCTGATCGGAAAATTCAGCATCGCGCGGCGCGTCTGGATGCCGTAGTAGGCGTCGGCAGGAACCTGCAAGGTGCCGAGCGTGTCCCTCTCGATGCGCTGGCGCGCCGCGCGCCGTCTCCTGTCGGGCATCGCTCCTCCGTCGAACGGAAGGAGCCGCATGCTAACAGAGCGTCCGCTTGATCGACAATGCCGGCGGGCGGTCCACGGGCGCTGTGATAGAATCTTCGACATTCCACTGGCATCCGGGACCTGGAGAAAGTGCCGCCGGGGCCGGGCATTCGACGGGAGGCACCGCATGGAGATGGACGCGATACCCCAGGTCGGCTCGAAGGCCCCCGACTTCTCGCTGGTCGGCACCGGGGGAAAGAGGGTCGGCCTGAGGGATTTCATCGGGAAGAAGAACCTCGTCCTGTATTTCTATCCCAAGGACGCCACGCCGGGCTGCTCGATGGAGGCGTGCGGTTTCCGCGACGCGTATCCGCACTTCGAAGAACATGAAACGGTGATCCTCGGTGTCAGCCGGGACGGCGTCGATTCGCACGAGAAGTTTTCCACGAAGCACCGGCTGCCCTTTCTCCTGCTGAGCGATCCCGGTGCCACGGTCTGCAGCGCCTACGGCGTCTACGGCACCAAGAGCTTTCTCGGGCGCCAGTTCCTCGGGATCCACCGCACCACCTTCGTGATCGACAGCCGCGGCACCATTCGCGGCGTGTTTCCCAAGGTCAAGGTCCGCGAGCACGCGCAGGAAGTCCTGCAGTTCATCAGGCGCGAACTCGCCTGAACGTCGGACGTCGCGTGCCCCACGTCGTCCTGGAAGGGCGGATTGCCGTCGACGACGCCGCGCGGGCCTTCGAGCCTTTCGTGGCCCGCGAGGGGGATCTCATCGTCAAGGCCGAGCGCCTCTATCGCGAGAGGGACGGCCGCGGGGCGCTCATCGAGATGGTCGTGGTCGAGGCGGGACACACGCAGAAGTTTTTCATCCAGCTCGCTCCCCGGGACAACGGGCTGACGGTGCGTCTCGAGCCGCTCACCGACCCGGAGAAGACCCCCGGAGTCCGCAGGGCCATCGCGCAGGTGGCCCAGAGGCTGCGGTCGGCGTCGGGGGCGAGCTACGGCACCAGCAACATCCAGGAGTACCTGATCCGCTGAAGGAGCGCGCGATGTCGGTTGTGGCGCGCTGCGGCCGCGCGGACGAGATCGCGCCCGGCTGCAGCAAGGTCGTCCAGGTCGGCGAGCACGTCGTCGCCATCTTCAACGTGGAGGGTGAGCTCCACGCCATCGACAACACCTGCCCGCACCAGGGCGGGCCCCTCGGAGAGGGTTACCTCGAGAGCGACGCAATCGTGTCCTGCCCGTGGCACGGCTGGACCTTCGACGTGCGCACCGGCGTATCGCCCATCGATCCGGACATGAAGGTCGCCTGCTATCGCATCCGCGTCGAGTCCGGCGACATCATCCTGGAGATTCCCTGACATCTCACCCGCGAGGGGCGCGACCCTCCGGCGCATCGTCCGGCCGGACGTACGTCGCGCGGTGGATGGGCCGGCCAGCCTGCAGATACTTCGCCTCGTAGCTCGTCCGTCCCGCCGCGGACTCGATCGGGAACAGGGGATCCACCGCCTCCCGCAGGCCGCTCGCCGCGGGCACCAGGGCCCGGATCTCCTCGAAATAGTCGCGCACGTCCGTGGAGAGGTCGAGGAAGCCTCCCGGGATCAGCACGCGCCCGAGGTGGGCCGCGATCTGAGGCGTGAACAGGCGCCGCTTGCGGTGCCGCTTCTTCGGCCACGGATCGGGGCAGTAGACGTGAACGCGGGCGACCGAGCGATCGGGAAGCAGCGCGGCCAGGACGTGACGCGCGTCGCCGCGGAACAGCCGGATGTTCGAGAGGCCCTGGCGCTGGGCGCGCTCCTTCGCCAGGCGCAGGTACTTGAGGGACCACTCGACGCCCAGGAAGTTGACCTCCGGACGCGCCGCCCCCTGCTCGAGAATGAAGCGGCCCTTGCCGATGCCGATCTCGATCTCGACCGGATGCGCGTTGCCGAACAGCGCGCCGAAATCGAACGGACCGCACAGGATCCCGGGGAGAATCTCCAGGGAGGGCGAATCAGATGACGCGACGATACTCATCGAGGCGGTAGGTCCAGACGCGCTCGCCGCAATAGCGCTTCCCCTCGGGACAGATCGGATGCGCCTGCGCCATCTGCCTCAGACCGCAGGGCGGCAGCAGGTACCGGCCGATGCGCGGGTTCACGACGCCGATCTGCCTCGCCTCGTCCACGGACGCCCGCCAGATCTCCTCCTGGGCGTTGTAGCACAGCCGCATGGCGTGCTTGTGGTGCAGGTCGAGGAGGTTCGCCGATTCGGTGAAACGGACGGCCAGGGCGTTCGGCAGCACGTAGGACGCGTATTCCTCCGCGACGCCGAGCCCGCGCAGCCGCGCGAACCCCTCCCAGCTCGCCTCCATGACCTCACGGTACCGGGCCAGGCAGGTCGCGTCCTCCAGGACCAGAAGCGGCGTCACATAGTCGGGCTCAGGCGTGAGGTGCGCGTGCAGGATCGGCCGCGACGCCGGGGTCATGCGATGGCGCTGGTTCTGCGAGTCGGCGGTGTGACTCATTTTCTTCCGGAAGGTGTAGTGGCAGTGGACCATGGCGCGGGACAGCTTGCTGAGAGTGGTCAGATTGAGCGCCTCCCCGAGGGTGCGGTTCCGGGCGGGGTCCATGACCATCTCGATCGCCTCATCGTCCGTCAGGCGATCGCGCGTGAGCCCGAGGACCTCGCGGACCGCCTGCGCCAGGGTCTCCTCGTTCCTCGCGGGATAGTCGACCAGGACGGACACGCGGTCGCCGAGGTCGCGATCGAATTGACGGAGGAAGGCCGCTCGATCGGAGTCGCTGCGCGGGCCCGTGAGCGTCATCGCCGCGTACTCGGCCGTCTCCTCCTCCGGGATCGGCGCCTCCAGGATCGCGGCGTAGGCCGGCTCGCTGGCCAGGAGCTCCTCGATCATGCGGCCGACCACGATGCGCTGCTCGAGCGGCGTGTCCGGCTCCCGGCAGACGCGGTAGTAGCGCAGGAGCGTCAGGCCGCTGATGGTGTGGTACAGGTAGGCGAAGGTGGCGACCGGCAGGACGTAGCGCGCCACCTCCTGCGCCTTCTTCTGCACCTCCTTGTCGTACTTCCCCGGATAGTGCCGTCGCGCCGGGTAGCGGGCGTAGTAGGCGGACGAGGCCGGACCGAGCAGCAGCCGGCAGAGATCCTGGTACGCCTGCTGTTGCCGCGCGACCGTCTCCTCGTAGAGGGCGAGCGCCCGCGGCTCGAGCGGAGGCACGGCGTAGTTGCCGGGCTTGACGGTCACGTACCTCTGGCTGACCTGCTCCGAATTGTAGAAGGGATGACTGTGCAGGAACGACCACAGAAAGTGCCGGCTGACGTTGCTGATCGCGAACTGGAAGTGGGCGTGCTGCAGCGTCGTGTGATGCCCGGCCTGATACAGATCGCGAGCCAGCGAGTCCCGGCGGCTGGCGCGCTCCGCCCGCTTCTCGGGCGGCGCGTCGGGCTCTCCGAGCACCTGCTCGTCGCGCACGATGCCGCTGCCGGAGTAGCAGGTGCGCGCCGTCGCCACGACATTGTCGAAGGCGCGCGCGAAGGCGTTGTTGATCCGCACCTCGGGCGGCGCGGAGAGGAATCGGGGGCCGCCGTGGTCGGCATCGGACGGCTTCGGGAAACGGGCCACGGGGAGAGTCACGCGGGCGATTATACCGGCGGCTCGCGGCGACGATCAACGCGGTGCGAGGGGGCGCTCGGTTATAATCCCTGTCGTCCTGCGGCATCCCGACTCCACAGACAGGCCCGCTCCACGCGCGGGCCCCGGGCCAGGCGCGGACGCGCGCATAGGGAGGTGAGTGTGGCCGACAACCAGGCGAACTTCGACCTCACGGTGATCGGCAGCGGACCGGGCGGGTACGTCGCCGCCATCCGGGCCGCTCAGCTCGGATTGAAGACCGCCCTGGTGGAGAAGTGGCCCGCTTTGGGGGGGACCTGCCTGCACATCGGCTGTATCCCGACCAAGTCGCTTCTCTACAGCGCCGAGGTGCTCGAGCTGGCGCGCGACGCCGCGCGCTTCGGCGTCAAGGCGGGCGAGGTCAAGCTCGATCTGCAGGCGGCGCACAAGCACAAGTCCGACGTGATCAGGCGTCAG
>DATFVU010000271.1:0-2253 GCA_035260145.1 Candidatus Polarisedimenticolia bacterium
ATGCCGCTCTTGCGCACCTTCACGGGGTGCAGGTGCAGGAACACGTTGGTCAGGACGACCAGGCCGCGGTTGCGGGGCGTGTCGGGAGGCCCGTGACGGAAGATCGAGTTCCACAGCTGGGTGTTCCGCGTGTACTCCCACAGCTTCTTCAACGGCCCCATCGCTTGCATCCCCCCATGGCGCCGGTTCGATCCCGCCGGCGCCAGCCGGACCTCACACGGTCAGGAACGATTCGGGACTGCTCCACTCGCCCTTCTCCTGGGCGAAAATCTTCGTCTTGTCGACCAGAATCTGGCCGTCGTCGGCCAGCACGATTCGATAGCGCTCCAGCGGTCGCGGCGCGGGTCCCTCATAGTTGATCCCGGTGCGATAGAAGCCGCTGCCGTGACAGGGACACTTGAACTTGTTCTCCGCTTCGAGCCAGTTCGGCGTGCAGCCCAGATGGGTGCACACGGCGCGCAGGACGTAGATCCCCTTGTCGTCGGCGATGATGAACACGCCGAAGCTCTCCTTGAAACGCTGATCGACCGTGCCGACCTGGAAGTCGGAGGGGAATCCCGCCTTGAACTGCTGCGGCGGCTCGAACAGGACGTTCGGGAACATGAAGCGCGTGGTCGCGACCGCGCCTGCGGCGCAGGCGGCGGCGAACGCCGTCCAGGCGACGCCGAGCGTGGACAGGAATCCGCGGCGCGTCATGTCCGCGGGGGCGGCGGCCGGGGCCGCGGGCTTCGCCGCGGCGGCCGGCGCCGTGGCGGCGGGCCGGGGCGCGGCGGGTGCCGGGGATGCCGGGGAGGGCGCCGCGGCCGGGGGCGAAGCGGACACGGGTCCTTCCGCGCGCGTCGGCGCGGGCGGTCCGGGAGTCCGGTTCGTCGTGTCGTCGCTCAAGGCCCGACCCTGCTCGTGAAAAAAATCACAACCAGGGACGCGCCTGGTGAATCGTCGTCAGTCCGGCCAATCAATGCGGGCGTCCCAAAAAGCGGGTTATCTTCGACCGAATCCGCCGGGCTGTCAATACCGGCTCCGGCGGATGCGGGGGCCGGGCGGCGGCGCGTCCCGATCGTCCTCGTTCTAACGGGGATCGTCCGTCCCGATCGCCCCGATCCACTCGAACGCCGCCTGCCTCACCGCCAGGTTCGGGTCGGACTCCCTGAGCCTCGTGACCGCGTCGAGGGCCCCACGGTCTCCCAGCAGGAGGAGGGAGCGCAGGGCGTTCCGTATCGCCTCCTCCTTCTGCGCCTCGGTCAGCGGCTGCGGCCGGCCGGAGTCGTCGGCGCGCTGTACGCCGTCGAGGTAGGCGCGATCGAGCATGCGGCGCAGGAGCGACAGCCCCGAGCCGTCGCGCCGCCTGGCGAGCGCCAGGGCCGCGTTCCACGCGACGTCCTCCACCGGGTCGTGGAGGAGGGCGCGCAGCGGCGACAGCGACTCGGGGGAGTCGATCGCGCCGAGCGCGTAGGCCGCGATCTTGCGCAGCCCGGGGTCCGGGTGATCGAGGAGCGGGATCAGCCCCGGCGCGGCGCGCGCGTCGCCGATGGTCCCGAGCGCCCAGGCGGCGAAGATCGCGGTCTGCGGGTCGGAATCGTTGAGGGCCTCCATGAGCGCGTCGACGGCGCGTGGATCCCCGACCTCGCCGAGCGACAGGGCGAGATAGCGCCGCACGCGCGGATCGTCGTCCTTGGCCGACTCGAACACCCGGATGAGATCCGGCACGAAGCGCGGGTCACGATTCGCGACACGCCGGTCGGCCAGAAGGCGCGACAGCCGGAAGGCCGGCTCCCAGGCGTCCGCGCGGTGCATGCGGATGTCGTCCAGGTAGTCGGACGGCGCCCGACCCTCGCCGGCGATCAGCCCGAACAGCACGTAGACGGTAACCGCCAGGAGAAAGAGGCCGACGGCGAAGATGAGAAGCGGTGAGCGACGCCGGGACGGCGCCGCCGGCTCGCCCGGGGCCTCCGCCGGCTCGTGCACGGCCAGGTCCGGGTCGTATCGTATGCCTTCGGGAACGTCCGGATCCGACCTCAGATCGGGGGTCGGCTGGCGCGGCGCATCGCTCATCGCGAATTTCATTATACGTGCGGAGGGACGAGGGGAGTCCCGGGGCTACTTCAGGGAATTCAGGAACACCGTCCCGAGCCCCAGGAACGACAGGAACCCGCAGCAATCGGTGAACGTGGTCACGATGACGCCGGAGCCCAGCGCCGGGTCCAGCTTCAGCCACTTCAGGACGAGGGGAATGGCGGCGCCGGCCGTCCCCGC
>DATFVU010000272.1:0-12171 GCA_035260145.1 Candidatus Polarisedimenticolia bacterium
CCTTCTCAGGGAGCTTGAGGTCATGCAGGGGATCGTCGAGAAGAAGAGCACCATCCCGATCCTCTCGAACATCGTCATCGACGCGCAGAAGGGTCGGCTCGAGCTCCTCGCCACGGACCTCGAGGTGGGCATCCGCACCACATGCGAGGCGGAGGTTTCCAAACCCGGATCGGTGGCCCTGTCGGCCAGGCGGCTTTTCGATATCGTGCGCTACCTTCCGGACGCCGACGTACGGCTTCGATCTGATGAGGGGACCTGGACTCAGATCACCTGCCAGAAGGCGCGCTTCCGGATCGTGGGCCTATCGCGCACCGACTTCCCGGCGATGCCGGAGTTCGACTTCGCGAAAGGGATCGTCATCGATCGTCCCCTTCTCCTCGACATGATCTCGAAGGTTCTGTTTGCCATCACGACCGACGAGACGCGTTACCAGATCAACGGCACTCTGATGATCCTCAACAAGAAGAGCCTGACCATGGTGGCGACCGACGGCCACCGGCTCGCCTATGTGGCCGGACGTCTCGAAAAGGAGGCATCGGAGGAGAAGATCGAGGTGATCGTTCCACGCAAGGCGTTCCAGGAGCTGTCACGGATCGGAACGGGGGAGTCGGAAGTGGTGTTCGGACAGAAGGACAATCATGTGTTCTTCAAGGTCGGGAAGACCATCATGAGCTCCACGATCGTGCCCGGCAAATTTCCCGATTTCGAGAAGGTCATCCCGGAAGGAAACGACAAGTTGCTCAAGATGGACAGCGCCGCGCTGGCCGACGTGGTCCGTCGCGTGGCGCTGCTGTCAAGCGAGCGCTCGCGCGCGATCAAGATCGCGCTGAGCAAGGGAAGCGTCGAAATTTCCTCCAATAATCCCGAGGTCGGTGAAGCGGCGGAGAGCGTGGACCTCGAGTATACGGGAGGTCCCCTCGAGGTCGGATTCAACGCCAAATACCTGCTCGATTTTCTCCAGGCGATGGGTCCCGGCACGCTGATTCTTGCCCTGAAGGACGAGGCGACACAGGGACTCCTGCGCCCGGTCGGACAGGAGGGCAGGGATTACCGCTACGTCGTCATGCCGATGCGGATTTAGGACCCGTGTTGTAATATATAAGTATATGTAAAATAATGCCTTACAATAACGGCGGCACCCGGACAGCCGTATCATCTATATAGAACCACCTCCGCACCAAAGTCCCGCCCCCGCCCGATTGCCGACGCCTTCGTCCATGTGCTAAAATTGGGCCTGTTTGAGGCCTCGTAACCGGAGAATTCAACGGACGGGCTCAGGTGGCGAACTCGAACGACCCGTCCAAACCGTCCCCCCGAATCGAACGATTTTCTGAAGATCGAAAGCGTTCTCTGCCACTCGCGATGATGTCCTCGGACCGCGGAAGAATGGGGGCCGTGTGATGGCCGCCGGCAAAGGAGACAAGGCGATGGAGGCCGAACCGTCGGTCGGGCCCGCGCGAAGCGTGGAGACGTACGACGCCTCCAAGATCAAGGTCCTGGAAGGCCTCGAGGCGGTCCGCAAGCGCCCCGCCATGTACGTCGGCAACACCGCCACGGGCGGATTGCACCACCTCGTCTACGAGGTGGTCGACAACAGCATCGATGAGTCGCAGGCCGGATTTTGCAATCGCATCGAGCTCACGATTCACATCGACAACTCCGTGACGGTGGTGGACAACGGGCGCGGCATCCCGACCGACATGCATCCCACCGAGAAGCGCCCGGCGGCCGAAGTCGTGATGACCGTTCTGCACTCGGGCGGCAAGTTCGACAACGACACCTACAAGGTGTCCGGCGGCCTGCACGGCGTGGGCGTGTCGGTGGTCAACGCCCTGTCGGAGTTTCTCGATCTCGAGATCTGGCGTGACGAGAAGGTGTACGAGATGCGCTTCGAGCGCGGCAAGCCGGTCACCGAGTTTCGGCAGACCGGTACGACCAAGAGGCGCGGCACCAAGGTGCACTTTCGTCCCGACCCGGGCATCTTCGAGGATGTGAACTTTTCCTTCGACGTGCTGTCCCAGAGACTGCGCGAGCTGGCGTTCCTGAACGAGGGCGTGACCATCGTCATCGAGGACGAGCGCTCCGAAAACAAGCGCCACGAGTTCAATTACAAGGGCGGCATCGCCTCGTTCGTGGAACACCTCAACAAGAACAGAACGCCGATTCATCCGAAGCCGATCTTCATGCGGGGCGAGAGGGACGGCATCCTGGCCGAGATCGCCCTGCAGTACAACGACGGATACAACGAGATCGTCTTCTCGTTCGCCAACAGCATCAACACCCTGGAGGGGGGCACGCATCTCTCCGGGTTCCGTTCGGCGCTCACGCGGACCATCAACAATTACGCCTCCAAGGCGATCGCCAGGGAGCAGGTGGGCCTGTCGGGCGACGACGTCCGCGAAGGCCTGACGGCCGTCATCAGCGTCAAGCTTCCTCGACCGCAATTCGAGGGCCAGACGAAGACCAAGCTCGGAAACAGCGAGGTCAAGGGGATCGTCGAGGCGATGCTGAACGAGAGGTTGTCGGCCTGCTTCGAGGAGAACCCCGGGGTCGCCAGGAAGATCCTGGAGAAGGGCCTGGAAGCCCTCCGGGCGCGCGAGGCGGCGCGCAAGGCGAAGGAGTTGACCCGTCGCAAGGGAGCGCTCGACTCCGGCATGCTGCCCGGCAAGCTGGCCGACTGCCAGGAGACCGACCCCTCGAACTCCGAGCTGTTCCTGGTGGAGGGCGACTCCGCGGGCGGGTCGGCCAAGCAGGGTCGGGACCGGCGCACCCAGGCGATTCTTCCCCTGCGGGGAAAGATCCTGAACGTCGAGAAGGCGCGCTTCGACAAGATGCTTGGCAGTCAGGAGATTCGGACGATCATCACGGCGCTCGGGACCGGCATCGGCGAAGAAGACTACGACCATTCCCGTCTGCGTTATCACAAGATCATCATCATGACGGACGCCGACGTGGACGGCTCGCACATCCGCACGCTCTTGCTGACGTTCTTCTACAGGCAGATGCCCCAGGTCATCGAGCGCGGTCACCTGTTCATCGCCCAGCCTCCGCTCTACAAGGTCAAGAAGGCGAAACAGGAAACCTATCTCTCGAACGACGACGAGCTGAACAAGTTCCTGATGACGACGGCCGCTCTGGAGCGGCGGGTCAAGCTGCCGAAGAGCGACATGGTTCTCGAGGGGCCCTCGCTGCGCAACACGCTGGAGAAGCTGGTCCGCTACCGCGTCCACCTGGACCTCCTGAACAAGCGCGGATTCGAGCCCGCGCTCATCGAATCGCTCCTGGCGCTGGGGGTCGGTAACCTGGAGGTCTTCCAGGACGCCGACGCTCTCGAGGAGGTGCGCCGGGAGATGGAAAAGGCCGGCTTCAAGTGCGATGACCTCCAGAAAGACGAGGAGCACGGACGCTACACGTTCGACGTCGGAGCCAGGACGCGCGGCCACGCGGCCTCGGTCGTCGGGTGGGACCTGGTGTCGTCGATCGAGTACCGCACGCTCAGGAGTCTCGAGGACGATTTGAGGGATCTGCGCCACCCGCCGTTCGTCATCACCGAGAACTCGGTGGAGAAGCCGGTCGCGAGCCGCCTGGACCTCCTGCATCACCTGATGGAAGAGGGCAAGAAGGGCCTGACCATTCAGCGCTACAAGGGGCTCGGAGAGATGAACGCCGAGCAGCTGTGGGACACCACCATGAACCCCGAGTCCCGACGGCTGATCCAGGTCAGCGTGGCGGACGCGGTCGAGGCGGACGAGATCTTCACGGTCCTGATGGGTGACATGGTGGAGCCCCGGCGCAAGTTCATCGAACTGAACGCGCTCGAGGTCCGCAACCTCGACATCTAAGAGCGATGGACGAAACCTCGCAGGCGACTCCCGAACACACGCGCATCTCCATCGAGACCGAGATGCGGCGCTCCTACCTCGATTACGCCATGAGCGTGATCATCGGCCGGGCCCTGCCGGACGCCCGCGACGGCTTCAAGCCCGTGCACCGGCGCGTGCTGTTCGCCATGCACGAGGCGGGGAACCACCACGACAAGCCCTACAAGAAGGCGGCCCGCATCGTCGGGGACGTGATGGGAAAGTACCACCCTCACGGCGACACGGCGATCTACGACGCCATCGTCCGGTTGGCGCAGGACTTCTCGATGCGCTACCCGCTGGTCGACGGACAGGGGAACTTCGGATCGATCGACGGGGACGCCCCCGCGGCCATGCGCTACACCGAGGTCCGGATGTCGAAGCTGGCGCACGAAATGCTGGCCGACATCGACAAGGACACCGTGGACTTCGGGCCGAACTACGATGGCCAGCAGCAGGAGCCGCTGGTCCTCCCGAGCCGCTTCCCTAACCTTCTGGTCAATGGGTCGTCGGGCATCGCGGTCGGGATGGCCACCAACATCCCGCCGCACAACATGTCTGAGGTCGTGGACGCCCTGATCGCGCAGGTCGAGGATCCGGACATCACGGTGGATGGTCTGATGCAGCACATCAAGGGACCGGATTTCCCGACCTCCGGGTACATCCTGGGCCGGGAGGGAATCGTCCAGGCCTATCGCACGGGCCGGGGCATCATCACCATGCGCGCCCGGGCGACGGTCGAGGAGGGGGGCAAGCGGGGCAAGGACCGCATCGTCATCACCGAGATCCCGTACCAGGTGAACAAGGCGCGGCTGATCGAGCAGATCGCCGGACTCGTGAACGACAAGAAAATCGACGGTATCACCGACATCCGGGACGAGTCCGATCGCGACGGGATCCGCGTCGTCCTCGATCTGCGCCGCGACGCCGTCCCGAAGGTGATCCTGAACAACCTCTACAAGCACACCCAGATGCAGGAATCGTTCGGCGCGATCTTCCTGGCGATCGTCAACAACCGCCCCCAGGTCCTCAACCTGAAGGCGATGCTGGCCACCTTCATCGACCACCGGCGCGAGGTCATCACGCGCCGGACCGCCTTCGAGCTGGCGCGGGCCGAGGAGCGCGCCCACATCCTCGAGGGGCTGAAGATAGCGCTGGACAACCTGGACGAGATGGTCGCCCTGATCCGGGCCGCCAAGACCCCGGACGAGGCCCGGCAGGCGATGCGTCTGCGATTCAAGCTCTCGGACCTCCAGGCGCAGGCGATCCTGGACATGAGGCTGCAGCGACTGACCGGCCTGGAGCGCCAGAAGATCGTCGACGAGTACGCCGACACCCTGAAGCAGATAGCACGGCTCAAGGAGATCCTGGCCAACGAGAGACTGGTGTACGGCCTCCTGATGGACGAGCTCAGGGAGATCAAGAAGAACTACGGCGATGCGCGACGCACCGAGATCATCGCGCAGGTCGGCGAGATCTCGGTCGAGGACATGATCGCCGAGGAGGACATGGTCATCACCGTCTCCCATGCCGGCTACATGAAGCGCAACCCGCTGACCATCTACCGCAGCCAGCGCAGGGGAGGCAAGGGTCGCACCGGCATGACCACGCGCGAGGAGGACTTCGTCGAGCACCTGTTCGTCGCATCGACGCACGCCTCCATCCTCATCTTCACCACGAAGGGCCGCGTGCACTGGCTCAAGGTTCACGAGATCCCGCAGATCGGCGCCGCCGGCAAGGGGAAGAACATCGTCAATTTCGTGGAGCTGACCCCCGAGGAGAAAGTCGCCGCCCTGGTGGCCACCAAGGATTTCGCAGAGGATCGCTTCGTGGTCTTCTGCACCAAGAACGGCACCATCAAGAAGACGCCGCTGTCCGCCTACGGCAACCCGCGCGCGGGCGGCATCATCGCCATGGGGATCGAGGAAAAGGACGAGCTCCTTTCGGTCAACTTGACGGATGGAAAGCAGGAAATCTTCATGGCGACCGCCGACGGCCAGGCGATCCGCTTTTCCGAGTCCGACGTTCGGCCGATGGGCCGGGGAGCCCACGGTGTCATCGGCATGAAGCTTGCCCAGAGAACGGTCTTGAAGGAAAGTGAGCAGGGGGCGGCAGGCTCCGAACAGGATGACGACGTCGTCGAGATGGACGTGCTGCGCTCGAAAGAGGGTACAATCCTGACGGTCACCGAGAAAGGGTACGCGAAGCGCACCGCCGTGGAGGAGTACCGCCTGCAGGGGCGCGGCGGATCGGGCATCATCAACCTGAAGGTCACCGACAAGACCGGCCCCGTGGTACAGGTCATGGAGGTCGCCGGGGACGATCAGGTGATGGTGATCACCGCCTTCGGCAAGATCATCCGCACCAACGTCCGCGACATCTCGATCCTTGGCCGGCCGACGCAGGGCGTGCGGCTCATCCACCTGGACGAGGGGGACACGGTGGTCGCTGTGGCGCGGGTGGCCGAGGGCGACGTCGACGCGACCGACGGCGCGGGCGGTCCGCCGGGTGACGGCGGGGCGGGCGCTGCGCATCCCGGAACGTCGGGCGGGAACGGTGCGAGTCTCGACGGGGAGGAAAGCGCATGAAGATTTTTCTCGATACCGCGAACATCAAGGAAATCCGGGAGGCGAACTCGTGGGGCATCCTGGACGGCGTGACCACGAACCCCTCCCTCGTGGCGAAGGAGGGGCGGGACTTTCTGGAGGTCGTCCGGGAGATCTGCGCCATCGTGTCGGGACCGGTCAGCGCCGAGGTCGTGTCGACGACCACGGAGGAGATGATCCGGGAGGGCCGGGACATCGTCCGGAAGGTGGGCGCCCCGAACGTGATCGTCAAGATTCCGCTGATCCGCGAGGGGCTGAGGGCGATCCGAACGCTCTCCTCGGAAGGGATCCGGATCAACACGACGCTGATTTTCTCGTCGCCGCAGGCGCTCCTGGCGGCCAAGGCCGGGGCGGCGTTCGTCAGCCCCTTCATCGGACGCCTCGACGATATCAGCCATGTCGGGATGGAGATCGTCCGCGAGATTCGGACCATCTTCGACAATTACGACTTCAAGTGCGAGATCCTGGCGGCCAGCATTCGGAATCCGCTGCACGTGATCGAGGCGGCGAGCATCGGCGCGGATATCGCCACCATGCCGTTCTCGGTGCTCGAGGCGCTGATCAAGCATCCCCTGACCGACGTCGGCCTGCAAAAGTTCCTCAAGGACTGGGAGAAGCTGCCGCAGCAGATGCGGACAGGCTCCTAGTGTGGCCGGGGACCGCCTGGAGGAGCTGAGGCGCAGGAACCGCGCGGCCGAGGGCGGAGATCCCGAGCGCCTGGCGCGCCAGAAGGCCGAGGGCAAGCTCTCGGCGCGCGAGCGGGTCCAGCTTCTGCTCGATCCGGGCACCTTCCAAGAGCTCGACAAGTTCGTCGTCCACCGCAGCCATGACTTCGGTATGGAGGCGCAGCAGATCCCGGGCGACGGTGTCGTCACCGGCCACGGGGCCATCGACGGGCGGACGGTCTTCGTGTTCGCGCAGGACTTCACGGTGTTCGGCGGCTCCCTGTCCGAGACCTATGCCGCGAAGATCTGCAAGATCATGGATCTGGCGATGAAGGTCGGGGCGCCGATCATCGGCCTGAACGACTCCGGCGGCGCGCGCATCCAGGAAGGGGTGGTGTCGCTCGGAGGCTACGCCGACATCTTTCTGCGCAACACCCTGGCCTCCGGCGTGGTTCCGCAGATCTCCGCCATCATGGGACCGTGCGCCGGCGGAGCGGTCTATTCCCCCGCGATCACCGATTTCAACATCATGGTGCAGGGCACCTCGTACATGTTCATCACCGGCCCGGACGTGATCAAGGCGGTGACGCACCAGGAGGTGACCAAGGAGGAGCTCGGCGGCGCCATGACCCACGCGTCCGTCAGCGGCGTCGCGCACTTCGCGGCGCAGGATGACGCCTCGGCCCTCGCCCTGATCCGCGATCTGTTGTCCTACCTGCCGTCGAACAACATGGAGGACCCGCCGCGACGCGCGCCGGCCGACGACCCGCGGCGCGAGGACAAGCAGCTCGACGGGATCGTTCCCGGAGACGCGAACAAGCCGTACGACATGAAGGAGATCCTCCGGGGCGTCGTGGACGACGGGGCGTTCCTGGAGGTGCACGAGCACTACGCCAGGAATCTCATCGTCGGGTTCGGCCGGATGGACGGCGGCACCGTCGGACTCGTCGCCAATCAGCCGATGGTCCTCGCGGGAACGCTGGACATCGACGCCTCGCTCAAGGGGGCGCGCTTCGTGCGCTTCTGCGATGCCTTCAACATCCCGCTGGTGACGTTCGAGGACGTGCCCGGATTCCTGCCCGGGAGCGACCAGGAATACCGGGGCATCATCAAGCACGGCGCCAAGCTGCTGTACGCCTACGCCGAGGCGACCGTGCCGAAGGTGACGGTGATCACGCGCAAGGCCTACGGCGGCGCGTACTGCGTGATGGGCAGCAAACACATCCGCACCGACTTCAACTTCGCATTTCCGACCGCGGAGATCGCCGTCATGGGCCCCGAGGGTGCGGTGAACATCCTGTATCGGCGGGAGCTGCAGACGGCCGAGAACGCGGAGGCCCTGCGCAGGAAGAAGGTCGAGGAGTTTCGAGACAAGTTCGCCAACCCCTACGTGGCCGCCGAACGCGGTTTCGTCGATGAGGTGATCGAGCCGCATCAGGCGCGCCGGAAGATCATCGACGCCTTGTGGGTCTTGAGAACGAAAAAGGACTCCAGCCCGCCGAAGAAGCACGGGAACATTCCGCTGTGAGGGCGCTGCGGCCGGTGCTCGGCCCGCGCCGCTGATTCTCGGAGGGGAGCCGACCCATGCGGCAGAAGACGAGCCACGCCAGGCCGCCCCGGCCGGCCCCGAAGACGCGCGGTCCGGAGCGCTCCGGGGACGTGGCGGCCCGGCCGATCCATCGCGTCCTGATCGCCAACCGCGGAGAGATCGCCCTGCGCGTGATGCGGGCCTGCCGGGAGATGGGCCTCTCGCCGGTCATCGTCTACTCGGAGGCCGATCGCGATTCTCTGCCGGTGCGTCTCGCGGACGCCGCCTTCTGCATCGGTCCGGCGCCCGCCCGCTCCTCCTATCTGGACGGCGGAGCCATCCTGAGGGCGGCGCGGGAGGCGGGCGCGGACGCCATCCATCCCGGTTACGGCTTCCTGGCGGAGAACGCCCGGTTCGCCGAGGCCTGCGAGAAGGCCTCGATCACGTTCATCGGGCCGCCTCCCGAAGCCATGCATCTGGCCGGGGACAAGGTGGAGGCGCGACGACTGATGATGAAACGGGGTGTTCCGGTCATCCCGGGTCTCCCGGAGCGGGCGGCCGACGTCGCGGCGATCGCCACCTTCGGTCGCGCCAACGGGTATCCGATCATCCTGAAGGCAGCCGCCGGCGGCGGGGGACGGGGGATGAGGGTGGTGCGCGCGGAGTCCGAGCTCGAGCCGGCCGTCCGGACGGCCCGCTCGGAGGCGATGGCGTCTTTCGGAGACGACGGCATCTACGCGGAGAAGTTCCTGGAGAACGTCCGGCACATCGAGGTGCAGATCCTGGCCGACGCGCACGGCGGCGCCGTGCATCTGGGAGAGCGGGAATGCTCCGTGCAGAGGCGGCACCAGAAGCTCGTGGAGGAGGCGCCGTCCGTCGCCCTGCAGTCGGGCGACCGCGAGCGCATCGGGCGGGCGGCCCTCGAGGTCGTGAAGGCGTGCGGCTACCGGAACGCGGGGACGATCGAGTTCCTGATGGATGCGCGTGGCCAGGCCTATTTCATGGAGGTCAACGCACGGATCCAGGTGGAGCACCCGGTGACCGAGATGGTGACGGGGATCGACCTGGTGCGGGCGCAGATCGGGATCGCCCGGGGCGATGCGCTGCAGACCGGCGACGGAGGGCAGCCTCGAGGATGGGCGATCGAATGCCGCATCCTGGCGGAGGATCCCGAGAACGGCTTCCGTCCCTCGCCGGGTCGGGTGGCGGCTCTGAGGATACCGGCCGGTCCCGGCATCCGCGTGGATACGGCGCTGCAGGCGGGGGATGAGATCTCGCTCCACTACGACGCGCTCATCGCCAAGCTGATCGCGTGGGGCCGCGACCGCGACGAGGCGATCGCGCGCATGCGTCGCGCCCTGGACGAATTCATGGTCGCGGGAGTCCGAACCACGCTGCCGTTCGATCGGGCGCTCATGGCCGACCCCGACTTCGTCGCGGGGCGCCTGGACATCGGCTATCTCGAGCGCGCCATGCCGCGCCTTTCGGCGGTCCTGCGGGAGCCGGGCCCGCAGGCGGACGTTGCGGCGATCGCGGCGGCGGTGCGCGCCACCGAGGAGACGCTGCGGCCGGCCCGCTCGGAGCCCCCCGCCGGGCCCGGGGCGTGGGCGGCGGCCGGGAGGCGCGCCCAGATGGAGGCGCGCGCGCCGGACCGTTGGGCGACGCAGCCCACCGGCGCCACGTCGCGGCGGGCCTGATGCGATACGTCGCACGCGTAGGCGAGCGCGAGTTCCGGATCGAGGTGGCGCCCCAGGGGAGCGGGCGATTCAGCGTCAGCCTGGACGGCCGGTCTATCGAGGTCGAGAGGCGCGGCGAGGGTGTGCTCATGTCCCTGACGATCGACGGCCAGGAGCGCGAGGCGGTGGTGGTGCGCGATTCCGCGGGAGCGGCCAGGGCCGGGTCCGGATCGCCCCGGGGGCAGGGGGAAGCGGCTTACGGCGTCTCCGTGGGCGGCCGACCGTACGACGTGCGGCTGCTGGACCCTCTGAGGCGCAAGGGAGTGTCTGTCAGTCCGCAGGCCGGCGGACCGATCGACGTGCGCGCCATCATGCCGGGGAAGATCACAGCACTCCTGGTGAACGAGGGGCAGGAGGTGCGGTCCGGTCAGGGAGTCATCGTGGTCGAGGCGATGAAGATGGAAAACGAGCTGCCGGCCCCCAAGGACGGTCGCGTTCGTCGCATTCGGGTGCGTCCCGGGGAAACGGTGGAGGCCGGTGCTGTGCTGTTCACCGTCGAGTAGAGAGGGCCGGACGCGAACGCAAAAAGGGCGGCGCCACCTCTGTGGACGCCGCCCTTCGATCTGTACCGGATGTCGTAACGAATAGGAGAACTTACCGAATGGCCGCCGCGAGTTCCTTGCCCGGACGGAAGCGCGCCACCTTGCGCGCCTTGATCTCGATCTGTTCGCCGGTCTGGGGGTTGCGGCCGACGCGGGCCTTGCGCTTGGAGACCGTGAACGTTCCGAATCCGACCAGGGCGACCCGATCGCCTTTCTTCAACGCCTTCGTGACGCCGTCCACGAGCGAATCCAGCGCCTTGCCGGAGGCCGTCTTACTGATCTTCGCGTCCTTGGCGATCTTGTCGATAAGATCCGCCTTGTTCATGCAGCACCTCCTCGAGGTGAAATGGAATGGGTGAAAGGGCCAGTGACTGTGATCTCCGCGACGTGCCGGCCTTATACCAAACCGTTCGAATTCTTGTCAAGACCTGCGGGACGCGCTGTTCAGAGATGCGATCCTCGCGAAGGATTGTCCCATCGTGGTTTGCTGAGATTCCATTAACACGATGATTATCAAGGATTCTGGAGCGCGACCGGCCGCAAGCCTTGCGGCCCAACTCCTGCAGACGCTGGCGCGGGAGGCGCTCGCAGCCTGCGATCCAGCCGCCGCGGTGCGCCGGGCGGTGCACGTGCGGCCCGAGCAGATGACGCTCTGCGGCCGACCGATCCGCATGGCGAAGAAGGGGCGCCTGGTCGTGATCGCTTTCGGCAAGGCGTCGCCGTCGATGATGTCCGGGTTTGTTCAGAGATTCAAGGAGGCGGGGGGAAAACGCCTTCTCGACGGGCTGGTCATTCACCTGCCGGTCGAGGCGCCCGGCAAGGGCAACCGCCCGGCCGTTGGGCTTCCCCCCGGTCTGGCGGCGACGCTCGGCGACCTGCACCTGCCGGCGTCGCGCTGCCGGCTGAAGTCCCTGCCCGGGGAGCACCCGGTGCCCCTGAAGAGGTCGTTCGCCGCCGGCAAGGCCGCGCTGCGATTCGCCGCGCGGTGCGGGGCCGCCGACGATCTGGTCCTGCTGGCCTCCGGGGGCGGCTCGGCGATGATGGCGTCGCCGCTGCCCGGTCTGATGAAAGAGAGCGACAAGTCGAGTCTGCACAGGGTCCTGCTCACCTGCGGCGCGCCGATCGGCACGATCAACACGATCCGCAAGCACCTGTCGGCGATCAAGGGAGGGCGGCTGGCTCTGGCGGCGCGGCGCGCGGCGACCCAGTCGACGCTCGTGATCAGCGATGTCGA
>DATFVU010000273.1:0-2304 GCA_035260145.1 Candidatus Polarisedimenticolia bacterium
GTTGAGCATCGGGATTCGCGCCTGGTCCTCGAGGCGCGTGAGGCGCGGGTCCGCCCAGGTCAGCGTGGCGAAGTAGGCCACGTTCGCCAGGCTCGGGGCGCTGCGCGGATGCGGCTCACCCGTGGATCCGACCGCGCGGGCCCGGCCGTCGGTGAAAGCCCTCTCCTGACGGTGGCAGGAGGAGCAGGCGTAGGTGCCGTTTCCGGACAGGGCGCGGTCGTAGAACAGGCTCCGGCCCAGATCCACTTTGGCCGGAGACATCGGGTTGTCGGCGGGGACCCTGGGGACCGGAAAGCCGGGCGGAAGCCGCCACGGATACAGGATCGAGAGAAGGACGACACTCCCGGCTACCACTTCCGCTGTTGCAGTTCCGAGAGGCTGGGGGTCTGTCCGGCGAGCTCGTCCCGCTGCTCGACCCAGTGCGAAAACTCCTGCACCGCGTCGGGGGTCAGGGAGCCGGGCTCGGCCCGGCGTTTCTCGACCCACCCCTTCATCGCCTTGAGCAGCTCGTCGGCGCGGCCGCGATCGCTCGGGAACAGATCCATGTACGCCTTCTTGGCGTCTTCCACGCGGTCGAGGGCCAGGTAGGCCTCGGCGCGGTACTCGATGGCGGGCGCATAGTTCGGCGACAGGGAGATGGCCCGGTCGTAGGTTTCCAGGGCGGCCGGGTAGTCGCCGGTCTTGCGCAAGGCGTATCCCAGGTCGCTGTGGGCCTGGTAGTACTTGGGGTACTTCTCGATCGCCAGCCGGAACTGCGAAATCGCCTTGCCGAATTCCTGCTGCGCCTTCTTCTCGAGCTTCGATTTGTCCTTCTCGCTCGCGGCCTGGGAGCCTTCCTTCTCGAAGGCGAGGGCCTTGTCCCGGTACTTGAGTCCGGCGTTGTAGAACTCCACCGCCTGCTCCTCCGGAGTCTTGCGGGGAGCGCTCGGCATGGACGAGGCGCCCCCCGACGGCGGCATCGGCGAGCCGCCCGAGGCCCGCGCATCCGCGGACAGGGATGCGCAGCAGATTCCGAGCGCCACGGCGACCCGAACCAACCTGTTCACGACTCTCCTCCGATTTTCATGAGGCTATCGTAGCATCGCGACTACGCGTCGACCAGCGTCTTGAAACCGCCGTACACCATGCGCTTGACGTCGAAGGGCATCGAGTCGACCATCTTCTCGATCCGCGGATCCTTCATCACTTTGGCGTTGACGCGATCGCGATGGGCGCGCGACTTGTACGCGATCCATGAGAACACCACCGTCTCGCCGCGCTTCAGCCGGACCGTCTTGGGGAAGGATTTCCCCATGTTCACGACGAGATCGTCCCCGACGCATTCCTTGTAGTCCAGAGCGCCGTGCTGGCGCCAGATCTTGCCGGCCCTGGACGCGAGACGGCGATAGGCCTCGATGTTCTTCTTCGGGATCGGCAGGACGAATCCATCGACATATCGGGGCATGGGAGTCCTCCTGTGATTGTTGCCGCGAGTCTAGCACCGTTGACCGGGCGCGCGCCGCCGGATCCCGATCGGACGTCTGTCACTTCGCCGGCCTGGTCTCCTTCACGCTGGGACGCTCCAGAACGCGCCCGGCCCAGGCGACGGTCGCCGGCCCGGGCGTCACCTCCATCAGCGGGAGAAACTGGAGGAGGGGCGCATAACAGACGTCCGCCAGCGTGAAGCGATCGCCGACCAGGTACTCATGACCTTCCACCTGGGACTCGAGGATCGAAAGGTGCCTGCCGATTCTCTCCTTCGCCCGCTCCATCCTCTCGGAGTTCCACCTCTCCTTCGGGAGAAACCGCTTCGGCACCAGGATGTCCCGCGCGGGGCCGGCGAACTCGAGGTCGCACAGCTTCATGTGCATCGCGACACGCGCCCGCTCGCGCGGAGCCGCCGGCAGAAGGGGAGGCGACGGCGTCATGGCCTCGAGATACTCCAGGATGGGGGTCGATTCGTACAGGACCCAGCCATCCTCTTCGATCGCCGGCACGCGACTGTACGGATTCTTCGCCACATAGTCCGGAAGGAACTGCGCCCGCGCGAACAGATCGACTTCGACGAGCGTGGCGGAGATTTTCTTCTCGAGCAGCGCGATGCGCACCCTCTGCGAGAAGGTCGAGAGGGGGTGATAGTAAAGCTTCAGCATGGCGCGTCGAGGTCCCGGACGATGCTACGAGCCGGCGGGTCGGCGTGTCAACACGCGAGCGAGCGGTTGAGGCCGGTGCGCGGGAAGTCCTAGCCCTCGACCCTCACCTCGGCGGGAGCCTGAAGTCGAAGCGCGAGCCGGGTGCCGGGCGGGAGGACGATCTCCTGGCCCT
>DATFVU010000274.1:0-2685 GCA_035260145.1 Candidatus Polarisedimenticolia bacterium
GTCCCGAGCCTCTTCTGGATCTCCGCCAGCATGCCAGCGAACTGCGGCCGGTGCGGAGAGGTCATGAACACCAGCGCCCAGTCGGCGACCGACACGCCGGCGCGCTCCAGGGCGGCATCCGCCGCCGCGCGGGCCGCCGCAAGCGACTCGGGATCCGTGCTCAGCCCGACGCCAGCCGATGTGGCCACGGGAAAGGCCCTACCTGCGCGCTCCGGGCCGGGATCGGCCCGCGCTTGTCCGGCTCATCTCCGGCCGATTACATCATGAAACAGTGGGAACGTCACACCCCGGGACGCATCGGGCATTTCTTATAATGCCGCAGCCATGGAAGGGGGACCCCGGATGACCGCGAGAACATCGACCGGTGAGAGGCCGCCCGACCTCGCGGGGATCGGTCTCGTCGTGGCCTCGGCGTTCTGCTATTCGACGCTGTCGATTTTCGGCAAGGTCGCCCTCGCCCTCCGATTGCCGATCCTGCCGCTTCTGGCGACTCGTTTCACCCTCGGCGCCCTGATCCTCTGGGCGTGGGTGCTCGCGGTCGGGGAGTACCGCCGGGCTATCGGCCGGATGCCGCGGGCGCGCGCCGCGGGGCTCCTGGTCTGGGGTGCGGTCGGCTTCTCGGGGCAGTCGGCGCTGTTCTTCCTGGCTCTGAAGCGCATCCCGGCGAGCCTCACCGAAGTGCTTCTCTACACCTGTCCGGCCTTCCTCGCGCTGATGCTCTGGGGGATCACGCGCCGGCGCCCGAAGGGATCGCGCCTTCTGGCGATCGGGCTCGCCTTGTTCGGCACCTGGCTCTGCGCCGGCTCGACCGACGGCGCCACCGACACGCGTGGAGTGGCCCTGGCGATCCTGGCGGGCTTCTGGTACGCGGCCTTCCTGATCTGGATGCATCGTCTGACGCCCGGCATTCCGGGGGCCGTTTCGGGCGCCCTCATCGTCTCGGCCTCCGCGCTGACCTTCGGAGCGGTCAGCATGCTTCGCGGGGAGGGGCTCCTGGTGCCCCACGACCCCGCCGCCTGGAGAGCGGTCCTGGGAATGGTCGTGTCGGCCACCGTGTTCGGGTTCGTGCTCTTCGTGGTCGGGCTGAAGCGGGTCGGGCCTCAGGTCGCCTCCGTGCTCAGCACGTTCGAGCCCCTCGGGACTCTATTGTTGGCGGCGATCTTCCTCGGCGAGAGGCTGAACGGCGCGCAGTGGTGGGGCGCGGCGCTGATCATCGGTGCGGCGTTCGTCCTGGCTTCGACCTCCGACAGGGACGACGCGATCGGTCCCGCCGAAGCGCCCGTGCCGGTGATCCCCGGGACCGCCCCTGAATCCCCGGGCGCTTCCTCCTGATCGGGAGTCGACACGCTTCTCGACGCCGTGCGGGCTGGGCTACAATAGCTTCTCGCTGCTCATCATGTTTCACATACCGGGATGAAGACGATGAAGCCGGACATCCGCGAGGCGGCGCGACGGCGGCTGCTCCTGTACGACGGGGGCATGGGAACGATGCTGTTCGCCGCCGGACTCCAGGATGGCGACTCGCCCGAGCCCTGGAACTGGGAGAGGCCGGAGACGGTGACCGCGGTCTACACGGCCTACTATCAGGCCGGTTCCGACGTCGTTCAGACCAACACCTTCGGCGGCACGCCGATCAAGCTGTCGGAGCGGGACCTTCAGGATAGAACGTACGAGGCCAATTACCTTGCGGCGAAGGCGCTGCGCGAGGTCTGCCCGGCCGACCGCTACACGGCGGGGGACGTCGGGCCGACCGGGAAGTTCATGAAACCGATGGGGGAGTACACACGTGAAGAGTTCGACGCAACCTACGAGGCGCAGATTCACGGCCTGGTGGAGGGGGGCGTCGATCTGATCTCGATCGAGACCATGTACTCCCTGGAGGAGGCGCTGTGCGCGCTGCGCGCCGCCAGGAAGGCGTCCAGTCTTCCAGTTTCAGTTTGCATGACGTACGACCGGAATCCGCGTGGCTTCTTCACGCTGATGGGGGAGACGGTGCCGCGCTGCCTGGAGGTCCTGAAGGACAACGGCGCCGATATCGTCGGGAGCAACTGCTCCCACGGCAGCCCGGTGTTCATCGAGCTGGCGCGCATCCTCCGGGACCACACCGACCTGCCGGTCATCGTGCAGCCGAACCGCGGCAAGCCGATTCTCGAGAAGGAAACGATGGTCTACAAGCAGACGGTCGATGAGTTCGTGACCGACGTCCGCGCCATCGCCGGCCTCGGGGTGAACGTCATCGGAGGGTGCTGCGGCACCACCCCCGAGTTCATCACCGGCCTGAACGAGGCGCTCGGGCCGCGCCATCGAGGGCTGCGGGAGGACGCACCGTGAGTCTGTTGCCCACCTTTCGGCCCCGCGTTCAGATGCTTTCCGAAGAGATGATCGATCGGATCATCGACGAAGCGTTCGAGGTGCTGAGCGTCATCGGCCTGCAGTTCGAGCATCCGAAGGCGCTGGCCCTTCTCGGCGAGCACGGACAACGCATCGACAAGGAGAGCGAGCGCGCCTGGCTGAGCCGCGATTTCGTCGAGAAGGCGATTCAGTCCGCTCCGAAGAGCTTCCGGATCTGGAACATCACCGGCGACGCCTCGATCGAGGTCGGCGGAGACAACGTGACCTACGACCCGGGCTCCGCCGCGATCAAGATGCTGGAGGTGGACGGGACGACTCGTCCCTCCACCTCCT
>DATFVU010000275.1:0-3603 GCA_035260145.1 Candidatus Polarisedimenticolia bacterium
TGCCGCTGGCCGAGGAGCTGGAGTTCGTGCGCGACTACCTGGCGATCGAGCGGGCCCGGTTCGGCGACCGCCTGCGCGTCGTATGGGACGTCGATAAGACGGCGTGCGCCACGCCGGTGCCGGGGCTCATCCTGCAGCCTCTGGTCGAGAACGCGGTGGGGCACGGCATCGCCCCGGTGAGCGGCGGAGGGACGGTGCGGATCACGGCACGGCTCTCGAACGGGTCGCTCCTGGTCGAGGTCGGGGACGACGGCTCGGGCCTGCGGGGGACGCCCGGTCGAGTGATCCAGGACGGGCACGGCCTCGGCAACGTGCGCCGCCGCCTCGACACGATGTACGGCGCCGCGGGCTCGATCGAGGTCGTGCCGGCCGCCTCGGGGCGCGGCACGGTGGCGCGGCTGCGCGTCCCTGTGGGCGGGGCCGCGGGAGCCGGCGACCCATGACGCACCGTGTCGTGATCGTCGACGACGAGAAGCCGGCGCGCGACCGCCTGCGGCGGCTTCTCGCCGATCACGCGGACTTCGTCGTCGCCGGCGAGGCGGACGACCTGCCCTCCGCCGTGGCGCTGATCGATCGGGAGCGCCCCGACCTCTGCTTCCTCGACGTGCGGATGCCGGAGGGGGACGGCTTCGAAGTGCTCCGCCGGTTGCGCCACGTGCCCCGGGTGATCTTCACGACCGCCTACGACGAGTATGCCGTCAAGGCGTTCGAGGTGAGCTCGCTCGACTATCTTCTGAAGCCGTTCGACCGCCGGCGCTTCGCCGCCGCCCTCGACAGGGCGCGCGAAGTGATCGGGCGGGAAGGGCCGCCGGCCACGGAAATCCTTCGGCTCCTGCAAGAGATCCGCGCGGGCCTCCCGAAGGCGCCGGGCGACGCGAGGCACTCATCCGGGGCTGCCGTCCTCGCCGGCGCCGTCCCCGCCGGGGCCGCCGTCCCCGCCAGGGGAGCCGCCGAGACGGGGGCTCCGCTGCGGATCCCGGCGCGCCACAAGTCCGGTGTCGTTCTCCTCGACCCGGCCGATATCCTCTGGTTCGAAGCGGAGGACACCGTCGTGTTCGCGCGCACCGGCGACGCCAGGTGCCTGGTGGATCGGACCCTGTCGGATCTCGAGGCGCAGCTCGCCCCCGGATTCTTCCGGACGCACCGGTGCTACCTCGTCAACCTGTCGCGCATCGCCGAGGTGCGCCCCGGCCACGAGGGGAGCTACGGCATCGTCATGCGGGACGAAGGGCGCACCGTCGTACCTCTGTCGCGCCGGCAGTCCAGAAGGCTCCGCGATTTGATCGGCTTTTGAGGCGCCGCCGACTCTCTCATCAAGACCGCTCGCCACGCGGAATCGACCGCCGGCCGGGATCCCGTTGCAAAATGCCACGGACGGGCGCATCTATGTTCTCAGAATGCGAACGAACCCGACCCTCATCCCGCTGATTCTGGTCTTGGCGTCCGCGGCCGCCGTGACGCCGCCTGCCTTTTGTGTCGAGGGCGGAGAATCCAAGGCGGGGAAGACGTACAAACTTCCGGAGGGGCAGACCCACAAGGGGGACCTCTACCTCTACTCGGGAACCGTCCAGATCGGCGGCGTGCAGAACGGGGACGTGACCGCCTTCACGGAGTCGCTTGTGGTCACAGGCTCGGTGACGGGGGACATGTATGTCATGGCCGAAACGATCACGATCGATGGCAAGGTCGGCGACTCGGCGCGCTTCTTCGGCAAGGACGTGCACGTCAACGGCACGATCGAGGGGGACCTGATCGTCTTCGGTGGTGATGTCACCGTCGACCCCAAAGCGCGCGTGACCGGCGACGTCTCGGCCTTCGCGGGGCACGTCGTGATCGACGGGACGGTGGACGGGAGCCTCAAGGCGACCGGGGGGAGCGTGACGGTCGGCGGCACGATCGGGGAGAACGCAAAGATCAAGTCGGACGAGGTGGAGATCGGTCCGAACGCCCGGATCGGCGGTGATCTGAGCTACACCTCGCGCAACCGGCTCGACCTGGAAGGGAAGGGGATCGTCGCGGGCCACATCGACTACATGGAGAGCAAGGAGAAAGTGAAAAAGGGCGTCCGGTCGGCCGTGAGCCGGGGCGTCAAGTGGATCTGGTTCACCTCCGCGGGCCTGGTCGTGGGGCTGGCGGCCCTGGCCGTCTTCCGGAGAGTGGCGCCGGCGATCCAGGCGACCCTGACCGGCGACGCCGCGCGCAGCGCGGGGTTCGGGTTCATGGCGGTGATCATCGTGCCGGTGGCCGCCGTGATCTCCTGCATCCTGATCGTCACGATCCCTCTCGCGGCCCTGGTTCTTGTCGTCTACCTCGTCGCGGTCTATCTCGCCAAGGTTCCGGTCGGTGTCTGGCTCGGCCAGCGGGTTCTCAAGGCCACCGGACAGACCGATCCCTCTCCCTACTGGAGCCTGACGACCGGCCTCCTTCTTCTGTACGTCACCTTCTCGATCCCGTTCCTGGGGTGCCTGGTGTGGTTCGCCTGCCTGTTCCTCGGCCTCGGCGCGATCATCCTCGGCGGCCGCGCCTACGTCCTGGCGCGCCGCGCCTCCACGCCGATGCCGCCCGGCCCCGTGCCGCCCGTCTCCGGCTCCGTGCCACCCGTCGCCCAGCCGCAGGCCGGGTGAGCCGCTCAGAACGTCGACCCGCCGAGATTCGATTCCGGGTCATCGGGGGGCGGCCCCTCGTCATCCGGCGGCGGTCCGCCCGGTCGTCGGCCCATGTGCCCGCGTTCCCCCTCGCCCCGCGACGCCCGCGACTTCTCACGCAGCTCGCGCAGCTGCGTCTGCTGCTCGGGCGTGAGGATGTTCTTGATCCGGATCATCAGAGCCAGGTGGCGTTTTTTGATCCGCGATTCGAGCGTCATGAGCCGGTCGGCGAGCGCGCTCGCCTTCTCCTCGTCGATCTTCGGCGCCGCCAGGGCCTCGCGCAGCTTGCCCGCCGCCTCGCCCATGTCGAACTGCAGCGGCACGAGGTCGGACTGGAGCGCCTGCGTCTCCTTCACCAGCGATTTCTTCTGGTCCTCGCCGAGATTGATCTCCGTCTGAAAGCGCATGACGAGCTCGGGCGGGAACAGCTCGCGCATCAGGTCGGGGCCGGGACCCATCCCTCCCCGGCCCATTCCCGGGCCGCGCATTCCTTCGTGGCGCGGCATGGGTTGGGCGCGCAGCGGGGTGAGGCCCGCGGCCGCGATCAGCGCGATCGACATCACGAATCGTCCTAGAGTGGATTTCACTGTGTCACCTCCGTCTCGATGAGGTCCGTGTGATCCCCCGCAACGCTCTCCATTCCGGTCCCGAGTCTGGGGGCCGACGTCAGGAATTCGGCGGCGGGGGTCTGGAGCAGAAAATCGGTCGGGGCCTGCCAGTCGCCGAGCGAGGTGGCCAGGCGCACCGCCTCGTCGTCGCTGGGTGTGGGTCTCGGGCCGCGCAACGCGAGAAGCAGAACGCCCGCGGCAAAGGCGAGAGCGAGCGCGCGCGTCAGGGTCACGAGGGGGACGGGAAGGGGAGCCGTGCGGACCGGCGGGACGGTGTTGCCGTCGGCCGCACGAATCAGCGCCCGGTAGTGCGGTGCGACCGGGTCGTCCGCCTCGTGCAGATCGCCGAA
>DATFVU010000276.1:0-2402 GCA_035260145.1 Candidatus Polarisedimenticolia bacterium
CCCCAGGATCGCGGTCTTCGCGAGCGTCTCGCGCATGAGATTCAGGCTGGCCGGACGATCGGCCGCGTGCACGATGATCTTGGCGAGGAGTGCGTCGTAATGCGGGCTCACGGTGTCCCCCGTCGCCACACCGGCATCGACGCGGATGCCGTCCCCCGACGGGAACGCGGCGAGTAGAAGCCGGCCGGTGGACGGCATGAAACCCCGCCCCGGGTCCTCGGCGTTCACGCGACACTCCAGCGCGTGGCCGCGCCGGACCACGTCCTCCTGCCGCACAGGCAAAGGCTCGCCCGAGGCGATGCGGATCTGCGCCTGCACGAGGTCGATCCCCGTGACCATCTCGGTCACCGGATGCTCGACCTGGATGCGCGTGTTCATCTCCAGAAAATAGGGGCGGAGATCCGGCCCGACGAGGAACTCGATCGTGCCGGCGTTTACGTACCCGCAGGCCCGGGCTGCGGCGACCGCGGCCCGTCCCATCTCATCGCGCAAGGCGTCGTCCACCAGGGGGGACGGCGACTCCTCGACGATCTTCTGGAAGCGGCGCTGCAGGGAGCAGTCGCGCTCGAACAGATGGACGCAGCCGCCCCGGCCATCGGCCAGCACCTGCACCTCGACGTGATGCGCCCCTTCGATCGCCTTCTCGAGGAAAAGCCGCGGATCCCCGAATCCCCTTTGCGCCTCGCGCCGCGCACTCTCGAGGGCCGCGCCGAGCCCTTCCGGAGATCGCACGACCCGCATGCCGCGCCCGCCGCCGCCCCCCGCGGCCTTGACCAGGATCGGATAGCCGATCCGGTCCGCCTCCTTCCGAAAGACGGGCTCGGCCTCGTCTCCCGTCCCCTCGAACCCCGGAACCACCGGGACGCCGGCGCCGGTCATGGTTCGGCGCGCCGCGATCTTGTCCCCCATCAGCCGCATGGCGGCCGGGGGCGGACCGATGAACACCAGTCCGGCGCCCTCCACCGCTTCGGCGAACTCGGCGCTCTGCGACAGAAAACCGTAGCCCGGGTGGATCGCCTCGCACCGGCGCTCCCGGGCGGCCGCGATGAGCCGGTCGACTCTCAGGTAACTCTCGGCCGCGGGAGCCGGCCCGATGAGAACGGTCTCGGCGGCGACGCGGGAATGAAGGGCGCCCCGGTCCGCCTCGCTGACGACCGCCACGGGGACAACGTCGAGGGCCCGGCAGGCGTGCGCGATCCGGACGGCGATCTCGCCGCGATTGGCGATCAGAAGCCTCGTGATCGTCCGGGCCGGCACCGGCTCACATCCGGAACACGCCGAAGCGCGTCGTCTCGATCGGGGCGTTCAGGCAGGCGGAGAGCGCCAGACCGAGGACGCGCCGCGTCTCCGGCGGATCGAGGATGCCGTCGTCCCAGAGGCGGGCCGTCGAGTAGTACGGACTTCCCTCGCGCTCGTAGCCGTCGAGGATCGGCCGTTGAAACTCCTCGATCTCCTTTGCCGCCATCGGCCGGCCGCCCCGCCGCGCCCGCTGCTCCTGCTGCACGGTCAACAGGACGCCCGCCGCCTGTTCCTTTCCCATGACGCTGATGCGCGCGTTGGGCCACATGAACAGAAACCGCGGGTCGTAGGCCCGTCCGCACATGCCGTAGTTTCCGGCCCCGAACGAGCCGCCAATGATCACCGTCAGCTTGGGGACCAGGGCGTTCGCGACCGCGTGCACCATCTTCGCCCCGTCCTTTGCGATCCCGCGCTGTTCGTAGTCCTTGCCCACCATGAACCCGGTGATGTTCTGAAGGAACAGCAGCGGGATGCCCCGCGCGGCGCAGAGCTCGATGAAGTGCGTCCCCTTGAGCGCGCTCTCGCTGAACAGAACGCCGTTGTTGGCGAGGATCCCGACGGGATACCCTTCGATCCGCGCGAAGCCGCACACCAGTGTCGTGCCGTACAGCGCCTTGAACTCCCGGAAACGGCTGCCGTCGACGATGCGGGCGATCACCTGGCGCACGTCGTAGATTTCCCTCAGGCTGCGGGGCACGATGCCGTAGATCTCGCCGGGGTCGTATCGCGGCGGCTCCGGCGCCGCCACGTCGAGGCTCACGCGCTTCCTCAGGTTCAGCCCGGCGACGATCTGCCGCGCCTGCTCCAGTGCGTCCTCATCGTCCATGGCCAGGTGATCGGCGACACCCGATCGGCGCGTGTGCACCTCGGCGCCGCCCAGCTCTTCCGCCGTCACCTCTACCCCCGTGGCCGCCTTCACCAGTGGCGGTCCGCCCAGGAAGATCGTGCCCGTCCCCTTCACGATGATCGTCTCGTCGCTCATCGCGGGGACGTACGCCCCGCCGGCGGTGCACGAGCCCATGACGGAGGAGATCTGGGGAATGCCCAGCGCACTCATGAGCGCCTGATTGAAGAAGATCCGGCCGAAGTGCTCGCGGTCGGGG
>DATFVU010000277.1:0-11270 GCA_035260145.1 Candidatus Polarisedimenticolia bacterium
TGCGTCACCGACTGTCCCGGGTCGAGGCGCGCGCCGTACAGCGCCGCGTCCTGGTGGATGACGACCGAGCCGTCCTTTCCGTCGCGCGACGCCAGGCGGACGAGACGACCGCGCCGGGTCTCCTCCGGAACGCTCGTCTGCTCGTATCCGGGGCGCAGGCCGGCCTTCTCCGGCAGGATCCAGATCTGCAGGAAGTGGACCTCTTCGTTCCGGGAGTGGTTCCACTCGCTGTGCGTGATCCCCGTGCCGGCGCTCATCCTCTGCACGTCGCCCGGGCGGATGACCGACGAGGTCCCGGTGCTGTCCTTGTGCTCGAGGGCCCCTTCGAGTACCAGGGTGACGATCTCCATGTCGCGGTGCGAGTGCGTGCCGAACCCTTTCCCGGGCTCGACGTAGTCGTCGTTGATCACGCGCAGCGCCCGGAACCCTATGTGCTCCGGATCGCGGTAGTCGGCGAACGAGAAGGTGTGGCTGCTGTCCAGCCAGTCGAATTTCGTCTTGCCGCGCTCGTGGCGCGGCCGGATGGTGATCATGCCGTCCTCCCTTCGAGCGGCAGGCCCGCCTCGACCCAATCCTCCTTGCCGCCGCCGTAATGCCTGACCTTCGAGTACCCCAGCGCCGCCAGCTCCCGGGCGACGTTCGCCGATGAATGTCAGGTCGGTCCGCTGCAATAGACGACGATCTCGATCTCTTTCTCGGGCAGAAGCGCCGGCGCCAGCTCGGCCACGCGTCCGGGGGGCAGGTTCACGGCGCCGGGAAGGTGCGCGGCCTCGTATATCATCGGCGCTTGCGCCTCGACGAGGACAAGAGGCTCGCCGCGATCGATTTTCCGTTTCAGCTCGTTGCGCTCGATCTCGAAATCCACCCTGGGCCTCCGTTTTCGTTGCGCCCCTTTGGACGCGCCCGGGCCTTCCCGGGATTCGTCGGCGGCAGCCGGCGCCGCGGCGCCGCTCAGGCGCGGAACCCGAACGCTGCGTCGAGCGGCGGCAGGGGCGCGCCGAAGAACAGCCGCCTCTGCACGCGCGGGACGAGACCCACCTTGACCATCAGCGGCAGGGCTCGGGGCATCAGCCAGCGGAGCACCGGGTTGCTGCTCCCCGTCCCCAGAAGCGCCCGCCCCGCGGCGCGCTGGAGGCGATGCAGGCTCCTGACGTCTTCCTCACGCAGCTCCTGGACCCTGGCCAGGGCGCCGCGCGGGATCGTCCCCTGTCCCAGGCGCGGGTAGATCTCCTGGGCGGCGACGGCGGCGGTCGACAGCGCCACGTTCACGCCGATCGCCCCGGCGGGGCTCATGGTGTGGGCCGCGTCGCCGATCAGGAGAAGGCCGTCTCTGGCCCAGTCCTTGACCAGCCCGATGATGGCGGCCAGAGGAAAGAACGGCGTGAAATCACGCAGACCGTCGGCGAACGACGCGAACAACGGGCTCAGGCCGCGCAGGCGGGCGGCGACGGCCGCGACCCCCTCCTTGCGCCAGGCCCGCCACACGTCCTTCTCGAGAATGAGGCCCACCTGGATGTGGTTGGGGTACTTCGGCAGCAGGAGCAGCGGTGTTTTCCCCAGCGAGAAATAGATCGTCTTGGCCCAGTCCGGAGGCGGTTCGACGACGAACCAGATGAGATCGAAGTCCTCGTGCTCGTACTCGTTCGTGAAGCCCCCCAGTTTTCGGATGGTCGAATGTCGTCCGTCCGCGCCGACCACCACGTCGGCCCGGATCGCGAACGGCTCGGTTCCGTGGTGCACCCCGCGCACGCCGACGATGGCGCCGTTCTCCTCGATGAGGGCGTTGACATGCGCCCCCATCCGGCACCGGAACGACTTGAACGGGGCCGCCTTCTTGGCGAGCGCGTCGAGGAAGACCGGCTGCGGCATCCAGATGGCGTAAGGGTATTCGGGGGAGACGGTCTTGAAGGTGAATCCGGCGGCCGGCGCTCCGCCGACCAGGAGCTTCCCCTCGGTCAGCGTCAGGTGAGGCTGGGCGAGGATGTAGTCGAGAAGCCCGATCTGATCGAGCAGGCGCGCCGTGCTCGGCTGCAGCACCTCGCCGCGGAATTCGCGGTCGAAGGTCGGGTGACCCTCGAGCACGATCACCTCCGCCCCGCGCTTCGCGAGGAGCAGGCCCAGCAGGAGGCCGGCCGGGCCTCCGCCGACGACGCAGACGTTCGTCCGTTCATCCGTCATGTTTCACTCCTTCCCAGGCGACGATCGTCAAGTCCAGAACGCAGATGGCGTAGAGCACCGGGACCATCAGGAGAGTGACGACCGTCGCCAGCGTCAGCCCGCCGATCTGCGTGTAGCAGAGAGGCTCCCAGAGCGGCCCGCCGTGAAGGGCGAGAGGGAACAGGCCGAACACGGTCGCCCCGACGGTGATCAGGACCGGCCGGAGCCGCACGATCCCGGCGTCGAGCAGCGCCTCCCGCAGCGGGGCGCCGCGCGCGTGGCTCTCCTCGATGAAGTCGAACAGGACGATGACGTGGCTCACGATGACGCCCACGAGGCTGGCGATCCCGAGAAACGCCATGAAGCCGAACGGCGTGCGCATCAGGTACAGCGCCAGAAACGCCCCGACCATGCCGTAGGGGATGGCGGCGAAGACGATGAACGGCTTCACCGCGTTCCTGAACTGCAGGACCAGCGCCAGGAAGATCAGGCCGACCGAGGTCCCCATGGCGATCGCCATGCTCTTGAATCCCTTCTTCTGTTCCTCCTCCTCGCCGCCGACCTCCATCTTGTATCCCGGCGGCAGCGATTTTTCCAGCTCGAGGAGGCGCGGCCGCACGGCCCCCATCACCTCCGACGCCAGCACTCCCTCGATGGGAAAGCAGGACACCGTGATGGTGCGAAAGTGGTTGCGGCGGTGGATGTATGCGGTCTCCAGATCGTAGGCGATCGAGGAGACCTGCTTGAGCGGCACCTTCTGCGTCCCCTGCGACGAATAGACATAGAGGCTCTGAACGTCCGACAGACGCGCGCGCTCCTCCAGGCGCAGCCGCGCCACGACCGGGATCTGCTTGTTCCCTTCGCGCAGCACGGTGAGCTGGTAGCCGCTCATGCCGACCACGGACGAGCCGGCGATGTCCTGGTTGGAGATCCCCGCCAGGTTCGCCCGATCGGAATCCACTTGAAGCTTCACGACCAGGTTCTCCGCCCCCCAGTTGTCCCGGATGCGCTCGGTCGTCGGCAGGGAGCGGAAGATCCCCTTCGCCTTCTCGGCGTAGGCCCTGAGCGCAGAAATCTCCTGCCCCGAGATCCGGATGGCGACCGGGACGCCGATGGCGGCCGCGGTCTCGAGCTCGCGCACGTCGACGCGCGCGCCCGGGATCGCGGCCCACAGCGCGCGCTGCAGGGACGGCACCAGATGGCCGGTGTCGTGCTTGTCGTTGACCTCCAGGATGACCTGCGCGTAGTTCAGCTGCTGCAGCTCGGGCGATATGGAGTTCCAGAAGCGCGGACCCCCGCCCCCGACGAACGTGGTCAGCGATTTGAGCACGTCGCGCGGCCGGCCGTCCGCTCCGGGATGAGAGCGGCCGTACTCGGAGGCCACCTCGCGGGCTGTTTCATCCGCCAGCCGGGCCGCGGCGTTGGTCGCCGACAGCGGCGCGTCCTCCGGCAGCCAGACGTCGATGTACGACAGATACGACAAATCCTTGGGGAAGAAGCTCTGCTTGAGCTGCGAGGCCATGAAGCCCCCGGCGAGCAGAAACAGCACCGATAAGGCGAACACTTTCCAACGGTGATCGAGCGCCCAGCCGCCGACCCGATAGTAGAACCGGGCGAACCCCCGGGCGCGGCGCTCAGCGACGGACGCCTCCCGGGTCTTGCCGGGGCGCAGCAGGTAGTAGCCGAGCAGCGGAATGAAGGTCATCGAGACGATGCGCGAGGCGATGAGGGAGCAGGCCAGGACCACCGGCATGCTGTACAGGAACCGGCCGGTGTCGCCGCTGATGGTCAGAAGCGGCAGGTAGGCGACGATGTTCGTGATGGTGGCGAACAGGATGGCGGTCGCCAGTTTCTCGGGGCCCAGCCAGGCCGCGACCAGGGGCGGATGCCCGGCGGCCAGCTCGCGCTTGATCGCGTCCCCGGCCACCACCGGATCGTCGACCAGGAGGCCGAGCGCGATGATCAGGGAGGCGACCGACACCTGCTGGATGTCGATCCCGAGTGCGTCCATCATTCCGAACGTCATCGCCAGGGTCAGCGGGATCGACAGCGCCATCAGGAGCGCCGTGCGCCATTCCCAGAAGCCGACCAGGGCCACCAGCACCACGAGGGCGATCGCCTCGTACAGGCTCTGCATGAACAGGTCGACCGACTCCACCACCTGGCGGGGCTGGTCGGAGGTGCGGGCGATGATCAGGTCCTCCGGGAGACGGGCGCGCAGATCGCTCAGGGCCGCGTCGACGGCGGCACCGAACTGTGCGATCTGCTGACCGGGCCGCATCTGCACGGCGAGGGTGATCGCCCGGGTCCGCTGCCAGCGGCCGGCCGCGTCCTTGACGCTGTAGTAGTTGAGAAAGCTGGCCGGGCTATCGTAGGAGCGGATGACGTCGACCAGGTCGCGCAGGTAGACCGGCGCCCCTCCGCCGGAGGTGGCGATCAGGACGTCGCCGATCTCCTTCTCGCTCTTGAACTCCCCCGACGGGTCGATCGACAGGTTCTTGCCGCCGATCTCCATCACGCCCCCCGGTGTCGTGATGTTGCGCGCCGACAGGATCTCGCCGAGCCGGCCCGTCTGGACGCCATACGAAGCCAGGCGCTCCTGCGAATACTCGAGGTAGATCTTCTCGTTCAGCACCCCCGACAGATCGATCTTGGAGACCTGCGGCACGGTGTGGAGGGTGCGCTTGATCAGGTCGACGAAATCATCCAGCTCGCGGTAGGAGTATTTTTCTCCGGCGACCGCCGCCAGCCGGGCCCGCGTGTCGCCGGGATCGCGGATGACCGCGGGCGCCCAGGTGTCGGGATGGAACTCCGAGGAGTGCAGGCGCTCCTGCACGAAGCGATCGATGTAGGCGAGGATCGCGGCATCGTCGTGGTCGACCACGGCGTCGATGCCGATGAACCCGGAGCCGATGATCGGCCGCACGTCGCGCGCGAATCCGGCCTCGGTGGCGTCCCGGACGAGCAGGCCGATCGGACGCTCCAGGACCCGGGCGCTGATCGAGCGCGGCACGCAGGCGATGACGCTGACCCGCCCGCCGATTTCCCCCGGAGCCCTGCTCCGCGTGGCCTCGATCGCCTGCCGCACGTCGCGCGCCCTGAGCGCTATCTCGACGTCCCCGACCTTGGGGCTCGTGACCGTCAGCATCAGCGCCGCGGTGTCGCCGAAGTCCTTCAGGAAATTGATCGGGCCGGCCCCCTCCGGCAGGTCCAGGATGCCGTCCAGCTTCATCTTGATGTCGTCGAGCTGCTTGCCGGTCTCCACCACCCGCTCGTCGAGCTGCACGTAGGCCACCGAGAGACCGGCCCGGGAGACCGAGGTGACCCGCTCGACCATGGCGTTCTGCGCCATCACCTCCTCGATGCGCCGCGTCACCAGCTCCTCCACCCGCTGGGCGCTCGCCCCCGGCCAGGGACAGAGCGCCACCGCGAGGCGCACGGGGATGTCCGGGTCCTTGCGCTGCGGCATCATCAGGAACCCGAAGGCACCCCACAACACGGTGCCGACGAGCAGCACCCAGGAGATGTGCCGGGTCTCGGTGAAAAAGCGCGCGGTGTTCCGGCTGTGGGCGATCAGGTCGGCGTCGGATCGGTGGGCCACGGTCCCGTCTCCGCGGTGCTCTAAGGAACGATCCGCACCGGCTCGCCGTCGGTGAGAAGGGTCGCGCCGGTCACGACCACGCGCTCGCCGACCTTCAGGCCGGAGGTGACCGCGATCGAGTTGCCGAGAGCCTCTCCGAGCGTCACCTTGCGGACGCGGGCGGTGGGGCGGTCGGCGTCCTCGACCACGAACACGGCGTACCCCTCGGTCTCTCCGGGGGGCCTGACGATGGCGCTCAGTCGCACGCAGGGGACCTGCGACCCCTCCGCCCGACGCTGCGCCTCCTCGCCGACGCGCAGGGCCGCGATCATGCCGGGCTTCAGCCGTCCGTCGGAGTTCGGGATCGTCAGCTCGACCGCGAACACCCGGCTCTGTCGATCGGCGGCGGGGGAGATGCGGCTGATCCGGCCGTGGAAGTCCACCCCCGGGATCGACTGGGTGCCGACCGACAGCGTCGTCCCCAGCTTGAGGTCGGCGAGGGTGTCGTCGGAGACGCCGAACTCCACTTTCACCGACGTCAGGTCGGACAGGACGAACCCTGCGCTCTGGGGGGAGACGAGCTGGCCGACCTCGAGGTCGGCGGAGGTGATGATCCCTTCGATGGGAGCCTTCAGGGCGCAGTCCTCGAGGGCGGTCCCGGCGATCGCGTACTGCGCCTGCGCCCCCTCCAGGCGAGCCTGCGCCACGTCGAGCTGCTCTTTGGCCTGGTCGTACTCCGGCTGGGTGAGGCTTTGTTTTCCGTACAGCGCCTCGGCGCGGTCGAAGTCCGAGCGGGCGCGGCGGAGGGTCGCCTCAGCCTGCACCACCTGCGAGCGCGCCTGGCGGGCCGACTCCTCGTACTCGGTCTCCCGCAGCCGCGCCAGGACCGCGCCCCGGGCGACGTGGTCTCCTTCGTGGACGTTGCGCGACTGTCCGTCAACACCGCGCACCTGCAGGATCTCGCGCACGTACCCCGACTGCTTGAAGGCGAGCGGCACGTCCTCTTTGGCCAGGATGTTCGCCGAGTAGCGCACGCCGCCGCCCACGGGAGAGGGCTCCGCCGCCTGCAGCCGGATCGGCCGCGGCGGCTTCTCGATCGTCTCGTGGCCGCCGCAGGCCAGGAGCAGGGCCCAGCCGAATCCCGCCACGAGCCCCGCGCCGATGCCGGGTCTCATCAGTCCTCCCCCAGGGCCTTCTCGAGATCGGACCGCGCCGTCCAGGCCGCGAGAAGCGCCTCGTCACGCTGGCGGTTCGCCGCCGCCAATTTCTCCTGGCTCTCCAGGACGTCCCTCAACAGCGCCGCTTTCTGCGCGTACCGTTCGGTCGTCACTTTCAACTGCTCGCGCGCCGCCTCCTGCGCCAGGCGCGTGGCCTCCAGAAGCGACCGCGCCCGCTGCAGATCGCGGTACTTCAGGCCGATGTCGATCGCCGCCTGCGCCTCGGCCTCGCGGAGCATGTTGCCGCTCTGCTCGAGCGACTTGTTCGCGACCGCCAGCTCCCGCCGGCGCCGCCCCCAGTCGAACACCTCCCACGACAAGACGAAGCCGAGCGACTGGAAGCGCTCCGGCACCAGGTCGACGGCGGGGAGGGCGATGTAGGTGTAGTTGAAGCTCACCTCGGGGACGAAGTCCCACTTCTTCATCTTGTGGTCGAGCTCGGCCATCTTCTGCCGCAGGCGCAGCTCCTTGAGGTCGGCGCGCTTCGCGAGGGCGGCGGAGCGCGCCGCCTCGAGATCCGCCTCGTACGGGGCGATGTCCGGGACCGGATCGACGCTGAAAGAGATGTCGATCGGGCGCCCCAGGAGATCGTTCAGGCGCTCACTCCCCGACAGCAGATCGTTGCGTAGCGTCAGCGCGTCGTACTCCGCCCGGGCCAGCCGCGCCCGGACGTCCATCCCGGCGGCCGGCAGCTCCACCTTCTGCCCCATGCGCTCCTCGACCACGCGGTTCAGCTCGCGCAGCGAGGCGATCGTCTCCTCGGCGGCCACGAGGCCGCTCTGGCTCCTGAGCAGGCCGTAATAGACGCGCCGCAGATCGTTCACGACGGCCCTCTGCTTGTCGCGCAGCTGCTCGCGCGCGATCTCGAGATTGGCCCGCTTGAGCTGGGTGCCGAGGCTGACGCTGCGCAATTGCGTCAGCGGCTGCGCCACCTGGCCGAGGACGAAATTCTGCCGCCCCGCCGGCGTGACCACCTCGGTGTCGGTGGCCGGAATCGGCCCGATGCCGGTGAACGTGCCGAACGCCCCTCCCGGCACCTTCACCACGGCATCCTCCAGCATCTGAGTGGCCGTGGCGTATATGTTGAACTGCGGCAGCCCCTGGGCCCGGGTCGCGTGCACCTCGTCGTCCGCCTTCGCCGCCTCCAGCGCCGCGTTCTTGAGATCGCGATTACCCGAAAGGGCGAGCGTGATCGCCTGGCCGAGCGTGAGGACCTCCGTTGGTGGCGGGATCGCCGGCCGCGTCCCGTCGGGCGGGGCGGCGGGGAGCGAGGTCGCTCCGCCGAAACAGAGGGCGAGAGCCAGGCCGCACGCGACGCGCCTGATGGTCACGGTCGAGCGCCGTAACGACATGACTCCGTCCCGGTCAGAGGTCCGGCCGCGATTCCGCAGCAGTTGGTTCAGGGTTGCGAGTCGGGCGATTCTACAACGGACCGGTGCCGATCCGGGGCTCCAGTCTTCTAGTGTCCCAGGCCGAACAGCCGCCGCCCGCCCAGCGATCGCCCGAGGGACAGATACATGGCGTCGTGTCCGCCGTCGGCGTGTCCGTACGCCAGGTACAGCGGCCCGAAGAACGTGTCGACGCCGAGCGCGACCGTTCCGGCGTAGTGCAGATCGTCGACGGAGATCTCGGGGCTCGACTGCCAGACGTTCCCGGCCTCGCCCCAGCCGCCGACGTAGATGCCGCGGCCGGTCAGGCTCGACAGGTGTCCGGATCGACGGTAGTAGCCGAGGCGGGCCACGCCGTACAGCTGACCGCGCAGCTGTCCCTCCTGGAAGCCGGAGAAGGAGAACAGACCCCCCACGGAAAAGAGATCGTAGAAGGGGATCTCGCTCCCGAGGTTGGTTCCTCCTTCGATCCCCATGAACACCTGGTGCCGCCCGCGTCCGAAGATCTGAAGCAGGCCGCCCTGCACGCGATCGTACGAGACGTCCGATCCGAGCGAGGTGCGCGCCAGGTAGACGTCGAGCAGGCCGCGCCGTCCCATGTGGGGGAAATTCGGATCATCCAGACGGTCGATGACGACGCGCCCGGCGTACGCCGCCGTCGAGACCTCGTCGGTCGGCAGGGTCAGGGTGCCGACGTTCGAGCGGGCCCGCAGCCGGCCCCCCACGAGACCGGCCCGGGCCTCGCCGAAGCGGCCGAGCTGCGCGCCGAGGGCGAGCGAGCCCGAGTACCCCTTCGTCTGGAACTCGGCGATCCGGTCGTCGCCGTCGAACACGTCGACGATGGCGTTCTGATAGTCGACGCTCGGGGCCACGAAGAAGACGCTCGAGAAATCGAGAGGCTGGTAGAACTCCGTGGAGATCCGCCGCGTCTCGCCGAGCGACAGGTCGGTCCGCCACTCGGCGCCGAGGGCGTTCAGGCGCGTGGCCGTGAGCCTGGAGATGACGATGAAGTCGGTGTCCCCCTCGAAATCGTTGAGCAGGTTCAGCCCGAAGCGGAGATAGTTCGGCCCCCACGACTTCTCCTGCGCCCGGATCACCAGCTTCGTCATCCCTCCGTCCCGATCGACGACGTAGTCGACGCGCTCGAAGTCTCCCAGCTCGTAGATGCGCGCGATGTCCCGCTTCAGAACCTCGACGTCGAGCGGCCGCCCGGTCTCGGTCCGAATGCGATCGCGGATGATGCGCGGGTCGACGCGCTCGGCGCCCTTGACCTCGACTGCGTCGATCGTGGGCGGCTCCGGCAGGTTGGCGTGCAGGCGGGCCAGGCGCTGCCGGTACTCTTCCTCCGGGAGGGCGTAGTCCGCCAAAGCACCGGATTGCGCCCGGGCCGCCGCGGCGCCGATTTCGAGGATGCGCTCTCCCTCCATGTAGTCGCCGGCGGTCGTCGACGTGAGGTCGGGCACGATGACCACGTCGGCGTCCTTGATCTGATCCTCGACGTTCTCGCGCGTCAGCATCCCGGTGACCTGCGAGGTGATGTTCGGCAGGGAGCGCAGCTGCTCGGGCGACAGGAGCGGCGTCGAGGTGTCGACCGCGATCACGATGTCCGCCCCCATGGCGCGCACCACGTCCACGGGAAGATTGCGGACCAGCCCGCCGTCGGCCAGGAGGCGTCCGTCGATCTCCATCGGCGCCACGGCCCCGGGGATGCTCATGCTGGCCCGCAGGGCGTCGGCGAGATGGCCGTGATCGAGGACCACCATCTCGCCGTTCCCCAGGTCGGTCGCCACCGCCCGGAACGGGATCGGCAGGCGGTCGAACTCGCGGATGCCGGCGGCGTGCAGCGTCATCGACTGCAGGACGAAACCGATCTTCTGCCCCGCCACCAGGCCGCGCGGCAGCAGCAGCCGCCCGTCCTTCAGCCCCATCTCCAGCTTGATCAGGTCGCTGGTGTCGTCCTCCTTTCGCCTATAGATCAGGTCGCGGCGCGGCGGCCGGTCGTTGAACAGGTCGTTCCAATCGACCGTCTGCAGCGCGTCGCGGATCTGATCCGGCGACAGTCCCGAGGCGTACAGCCCGCCGATGATCGAGCCCATGCTGGTGCCGGCGATGTAATCGATCGGGATGCGCTGCTCTTCCAGGACGCGCAAAACACCGACGTGCGCGATGCCGCGCGCGCCGCCGCCGCTCAGGGCGAGACCGATCCGGGGCTGGCGGATGCGGGCTTCGGGAGAGCCCTCCCGGGCGGGGGATGTCTGTCCCGCGAGCGCGCCCCAGAGGAGCGCGGCCAGGCCGAGGAACCGCCCGGTGCGATGGGGCATCGGCCTTACGGTCCGCTCAGGCCTGAGCGCCGCCGTAGATCTTCATGATCGTGTCGAGCAGGCGCAGGGCGTCGGGCTTCTTGCGCTGGAAGGAGTTGCGTCCAATGATCGATCCGAAGCCGCCGCCGTCGCGGATGGCGCGCACTTCGTCGAGGATCTTCTCCTCGGACTCGGCCGGGCCGCCGGAGAAGATCACGATGCGCCGGCCGGCGAACGCGGCCTGCGTGACGTGCCGCACCCGATCGGCCAGGGTGGCGATCGGGACCTTCTCCTTCTCGTAGACCTTGCGCGCCGTTTCCGCCTCGATGTGCGCGCTCGGAAGCTTGACCTTCACCACGTGCGCCCCGAGCTGTGCCGCGATGTGCGCCGCGTAGGCGGTCACGTCGATGCCGGTCTCTCCCTCCTTGCTGAGGCCGGAGCCGCGCGGGTAGGACCAGATGACCACCGCCAGCCCCTCGCGCTTCGCCTCCTGGGCGTAAGCGCGGATCCGCCCGTACATCTCGAGGCGGTGCGCCGACCCGGGGTAGATGGTGTAGCCGATGGCGACGCACCCCAGCCGCCGGGCGTCCGCCACCGAGCCGGTCATTGCCTGATCGGGGTCCTTCTC
>DATFVU010000278.1:0-3766 GCA_035260145.1 Candidatus Polarisedimenticolia bacterium
CTCGGAGCCGTTGCGTTTCCCATTGACGCCGGGCGAATGGGGCGCCGCCGGCGGCACCGCCCAGCTTCAGGTGATCCGCGACGCGGTCGATTCCATCGCGCGGCGGGAATCGCAGCGCGAAATCCTCTCCGCCCTGCTCGATGCCGCGGCGTCGATCTACCCGCGCACTGCGCTGTTCATCCTGAAAGGAGGATCCCTGACCGGCTGGGCCGGCCTCGGATTTCTCGAGGAAGGAGGATTCAGCAGCGAGGCGGTGTCCGGCCTCAGTCTCAGCGCCTCCGGACCCCACATCCTGGCGCGCGCGGTGTCGGGTCGGACCGCGGTGCGCGCCACCGCCCAGGGCCCCGGCGACGAGGTCCGGTCGGCGCTCGGCGGAGGGATCCCGTCCGAGTCCTGCGCCGTCCCCGTTCTGGTGCGCGGCCGGCTGGCGGCGGTTCTGTACGGCGACACGGGCAGTGGCGTCGAGAGCGGCGATCCCCTGGCTCTGGAGATCGCGGCGCGCGTCGCGGGCCTGGCCATGGAGAGGCTGGCGGCACCTCAACGCCGGACGCGCGCGGAGGGGGAATCGCGCCCGGTCACGAGCTCGATCGACCAGGCGAGGGCGACAGGCGTGGCGGTGGCGGTCACTCCGCCCGAGGAGGCGGAAATGCAGGCGATCCTGGCGGACCTGGGAGGGAACGTGAGATCCCCGTCCGCCGACGACGCCCTGTCGGACGATGAACGCCGCCGCCAGGGCGACGCGCGCCGCTTCGCGCACCTGCTGGTCTCCGAGCTGCTCCTCTACAACGAGGCGGCCGTGATCCAGGGGCGCAAGCACCGCGATCTGTACACTCGCCTGCGCAAGGAGATCGATCGGAGCCGCCAGGCGTACCAGACGCGCTTTCCTTCGATGTCCCGCGGGCCCGGCGACTTCTTCAGCGAGGAGCTGGTGCGAACCCTGGCGCAGGGAGACGCGGCGCTTCTGGGCAAATAGAACCGCATCGCGGGGGCCTCAGGCGCGCGCCGCGAGGGCCGCCAGCAGTTTGTCGTGCAGCCCGCCGAAGGCGCCGTTCGACATGACCAGGACGACGTCGTCGCGCCGCGCGTCGCGCGCCAGGAGCGCGACGATGTCGTCCACGGCCGGCACGTACTGCGCCTCCTTGCCCCGGGACCTCAGATCCTCGACGAGCCGCTCGACCGAGAACCTCCCCCCTTCGGGAGCCCGCTCCGGATGGTCGACCGCGGCGATCACGATGCGCTCCGCATCGTCGAAGCTGCGCGCGTACTCCTCCTGGAAGACGCTGCGCCGGGTCGTGTTGGTGCGCGGCTCGAAGACGCCCCAGATGCGCCGGCCGGGATAGCGATCGCGGGTTGCGGCCAGCGTGGCCCGCACGGCTGTCGGGTGGTGCGCGAAGTCGTCGACCACCGTCACGCCCGCGGCCACGCCGCGCACGTCCTGCCGGCGCTTCATGCCCGCGAAGGTCCGGAGCCCCTCGCCGATGGCCGCGGCGCCCACGCCGCGACCGTGGGCCACCGCGATCACCGCGAGCATGTTCCGCAGATTGTGCAAGCCGGTGAGCGGCGACCGGAACACCCCGAACAGCACGCCGTCTCTCGACACCTCGAACTCCATCCCGTCGGCCCCGGCCTCGCGGACGTGTCCCCGGAAACCCTCGCCCCGTCCGCATCCATAGGGCAGGAGCCGTGCTTTGGCTCCCTGGACGACCTCCCGCACGTTCGGGTCGTCCGCGCAGTAGACCAGGAGGCCGGTGGGAGGCACGAGAGCCACGAAGCGCCGGAACGCGTCCTTGACGGACGGTAGATCGGGGTACATCTCGGCGTGGTCGTATTCCACCGAGGTGAGGATGCCGCTCTGCGGACGATAGTGCAGGAATTTCGGGCCCTTGTCGAAGTACGCGGTCTCGTATTCGTCTCCTTCGATGACGAAGTCCTCCCCCTTGCCGAGCCCGTAGGATCGGCCGAAGTTCTTGAGGACGCCTCCGACCAGGAAGGACGGGTCGCGGCCGGCCGACGTGAGCAGCCACGCCATGAGTCCCGCGGTGGTCGTCTTCCCGTGCGTTCCGGTCACGACGATCGAATGCCGCCCCTCCAGGAAGAGACGCCCGATCGCCTGCGGCATGCTGAGGTACGGAATGCCGCGCTCGGTGGCCGCCACCGCCTCGGGGTTCGCCTTCGTGGCGATATTCCCGACGACGACCAGATCGGGACGGTCGTCCAGGTGCTCCGCCTTGTAGCCTTCGAGCACGCGGATGCCCTTGTCGCGCAACATGGTGCTCATGGGGGGATAGACCGCTTCGTCGGAGCCGCGCACCTCCGCTCCCGCGTCGGCCAGAAGGCCGGCGAGCGAGCCCATGCCGGTGCCGCAGACTCCTATGAGGTGAATTCGCCGGACAGGGACGTTCGGTCCAGGGGGGGTCATCGCGACAGGGGCCCCTCTCGGTCCGCCGACGTGCCGGGCGGTGTGAAGGTGTGAAGAGGCGCTATTGGGCGCCCGTCGTCACGTCCATGCTCTCGTCGGTGATCAGGCCGATCTTGTCGGCCCCGCCGGCCTTGATCTCGTCCATGACTTCGACGACGTACTGGTAGTTCAGCTCGTTGTCGGCCTGGAAGAAGACGACGCGCTCGGCGCCGCGCCTCCCCTTCATGAGCTCCTCGAGCGTCTTCTTGACGCCTTCCTTACCCCCGGGGATCTCATCGCGATTCAGATACACTTTTGGACTGGTGTCCGGCCCCTTGACGCTGATGATGAGCTGGTCGGCGGTCTGAGGCTCGATCGTCTGCGGCGCGTCCGACTTCGGGGGCACCGAGATGTCCAGGGCGCGGCTGAGCATCGGCGTGACCACCATGAAGATGATCAGCAGGACGAGGACGATATCGACGAACGGCGTGACGTTGATGTCCGACTTGACGCCTTTCGAACCGAGCTTCATCGCCATGGAACGTACCTCTCAGTCGACCTGACCTGGGACCTTCTCGGTCACCAGCGACACGGTGTCGAAACCGGCCTGGTTCGTTTCGATCATCATCTTGCGCACGTCGCCATACTTCATGCTGCGGTCCGCCTTGATCAGGATGCTCTTGTCGGACATGCGGTCGTGAATCTCGGTCATCTCGGACAGGTACATGTCGCGCGGGATCGGCTTCTTCTGCACGAACACGACCTGCTGGCCGTTCTTCTCGGTCTTGACCGCCACCACGATGGCGTGGCTCTCATCGTCTTCCTTCTTCTCGGTGTTCTTGGCGTAAGGGAGATTGATGGTGATCCCCTCCTGAAGCATCGGCGTGACGACCATGAAGATGATCAGGAGAACCAGGCAGATGTCGACGAAGGGCGTGACGTTGATGTCGGAGTTCAGGCCCGCGCCGCCGCCCGTGTTCATCGCCATGGCTACTTGCTACCCGTCTGGCCCTGGCGCTTCAGGAAGAAATCGACCAGCTCTGAGGATGAGTTGGCCATCTCGATCCCGAAGAACTCGACCTGGCCCTGGAAGTAGTTGAAGATCCACACGGCCGGGATGGCCACGCCCAGCCCGACGGCGGTGGTGATGAGGGCCTCGGCGATACCGGCCGATACCGCGCCGATGCCGCCCGATCCCGATTCCGCCATGCCGGTGAAGGCGTTGATGATCCCGACGACCGTGCCGAACAGACCGACGAAGGGGGCGGTCGCGCCGATGGTGGCCAGGCCGCCGAGCCCTTTCTTCATCTCGGCGGTGGTGAGGGCCGCGGCCCGCTCCACCGCGAGCCGGACCGACTCGACGGCATC
>DATFVU010000279.1:0-4696 GCA_035260145.1 Candidatus Polarisedimenticolia bacterium
GGGGCCGACCTCGCCGGGGACGGCGCTGACGCTGTTCACAAGCGACGCGCAGTCGGAGCCGTCCAAAACCAGGTCGTTGTCGTCGTCGGGGTCGACGCAATCGGCCATGCCGTCGGCATCGGTGTCGGGGAAGCCGTTGTCCACGATGCCGTTGCAGTCGTCGTCGGCGCCGTTGCAGGTCTCTGTCGAGGGGGGGCCGGGGGTGCAGGTCTGCGGCACGCCGTTGACGCAGGTGTGCACGCTCCTCTGGCAGACGCCGGTGCCGCAGGTCACGAGGGAGTCGAGGTTCTCATCGACGGCGCCGTCGCAGTCATCGTCGAGTCTGTTGCAGGACTCGGTGGCACCCGGGTGGATGGAGGCGTTCAGGTCGTTGCAGTCGACACTGAACGGGAAGGTGTCGCCGTCGGTGTCCTGGCAGACGTCCCCCTGGCCGTTGGCGTCGGTGTCGACCTGGTCGGGATTGGCGACGGCGGGGCAGTTGTCGCAGGCGTCGCCGACGCCGTCATGGTCCTGCTGGTCGGACTGCCCGGTATTCGCCACCAGGGGGCAGTTGTCGTCGATGTCGTTGACGCCGTCGCCATCCCTGTCGAGGGGGGACATGGCACAGGGACTGGGGTTCGGCACCTCGCAGGCGCCCGGGGGATTGGTGGAGCCGAGGCACCCTTCGCCGCAGGAGCTGATGCCGCTGACGAGGTAGTAGAAGACCGTGCCGGGGGGGGGATTGTCGGTGTCCTGGGAGGTCGTGTCCGGCGACCCGTTCTCGAGGCAGACGTGGTTCCAGGAGAAGGGGGTGGAGCCGCGCGACCCTCGATAGACGTTGAACACGTTCGCCTGCGGGATCTTGTCCCAGCGCATCGTGAGCGAGGTGCTTCCGGTGAGTTTGAGGGTAGGCCCGACCGGACCGGGCGGCGTCTGGATCGCGGCATTGCAGGGCGCGCAATCCTGACCGTTGGGCACCCCGTCCCCGTCGCAGTCGGGCGTGATGAACTCATAGGCGCCCATGTCGATGATGGCGTTGCCGTCCCCGTTGCCGTCGAGCGGTCTGCTGACCCCGTCGAGATCGACGGGCTCGAGGTCCGCGTTCGTGCCGCTGTCGATGGCCGGTGACGATGCGAGCAGGTGAGCGTCGGCTGTGATGTCGCCGGGGGATGGCCCCCAGTTGACGAGAAGCCTGTAGGTGGCGCTGGCGCCGCTGAGGGCGGGGGTGATGGTGAGCGTCTTGGTGACGGCGTTGATCGCCGTGACCGTCCGGGGCACCCCGTCGCTCGCGTATTCCAGGACATCGCCGATCGAGTATCGCGTCGCCTCGAGGACCACCAGGGTCGTCGCCGTTCCGTCCAGAGCGGTCACATCGTAGAACTTCGGCTGGTGCACGAGAGCGGGTGCCTGGTGCAGATTACCGTTGACGCCGATGATCTGGCCGTCGTTGTAGTCCCCGCCGATGTCAGACGATGCGTTCGGCAGCTTCGTGTTGCCATGGAACAGGTTGTTGGCGACGGTCGGGAAGGAAAAGTAGCTGTACAGGCCGGCGCCGGCCCCCGTCGATGTCACCGAATTTCCGAGGATGAGGTTATTGCTGATGCGGACGGGCGGGTTGTTGGGCGGAGGGAGCGTGCTCTCGCTGTAAACACCCGCGCCGCGGGTCGAGTAGGTGTAGCCCGCCGGGATGTCCGTCTCGGTCAGGGCATTGCCGATGATCGTGTTGAGAGTCACGACGGCTGGGGAATTGAACAGGTCGACGGCCGCTCCGGTCAGGCCGGCGCTGTTGCCATAGATCAGATTTCCTTCCGCGCGGGTCTGGGCATACAGCTCGATCCCTCCGCCGGACGCGGAGGCGCGGTTTCCGTAGATGAAGTTGCGGCTGAGCACCGTCGCAGGTCCGCCCTTCACCCACAGACCGCCGCCCCTTCCGACCTCCGCCTGGGCGAGATTGTCGTGAATGAGGTTCCCTACCACCTGGGGCGATGAGCCCGTGTCCGCGGAGAAGATCCCGCCGCCGGCGCCGTGCGTGAACCCGCCCCCTCCGACCCGGGGTGGCGTGCTGATGTTCCGGGCGATCTCGTTCCCGGCGATGATCGGATTTCCATAGGCGATGAAGATCCCCCCGCCGAGCCAGTCCTTCATGCTTCCCGACAGGACATTGCCGACGATGAGATTGTTCGTGACGACCGCCTGACCGAAGATGTACATCCCCGCCCCGGCCACGGCGTCCGTCACGACCCCCACCTCGCCGCTCCCCCCGGTGATCTTGAACCCGTCGATGGAGAAGTCATCCCTCGGGCGTGGCCTCCCGCCCGACCCGAAGATCACCGCGCTGCGCCCGAATCCCGTGGCGTCGATCACGGTGCTCGTCGCCCCGGCTCCCACGACATGGATATCCGGGAAGATGAAGATGCGCTCGCGGTACAGGCCCGCGGCGACCCTGACGGTTGCCGACGTGGCGCTCCCCGCGGCGATCAGCGAGTCCGCTTGGTTGATCCCACCCTGGATGGTCTTGAAGGGGGCGGAGGACGAGCCGCAGCCGCTGGTACAGGTGCTGGCCGCGTCCACATAGATCACGGCTTCGGCCGCCTCCGTGCGGAGGGTGGCCGGAGCGCTCAGAACCGTGAAAAGCAGAGAAGCCAGGAGCGCGGAGCCGGCTCCTCGCCGGGATCCTGGATCAGTGGCTGGAATGTTGCTTTGTGGTCGGCGCCTGACTGGAGTCTGGCCCAATGGCTCTCCGGAATTGGGCCGGTTCGTTTGGCTGTATCGTTGGCCAGCCTTCTGTATTCACCATTGTCGACCGATTGTCAAGAGCCAACGGAAGACATCGATGACATCGCACATGGTGAACTCTTGTACGGCCGCCGGGTCGCGTCATGACGTTTTGGTAACAAAACATGTTGACTGAGTGGGGGGATGACGGTACTAATCGTCTGGAGATCTGTCTGTCCACGCACGCGACCAGAGGAGGGCTATTATGAGACCTACCCGACGACTTCTCGCCGTGATCCTCATAGCAGCCATGCCGCTGGCGGCGTTTGCTGCTGAACAGTCGAAAGGCCCAAAGAGCTCCGGCCCCCTGACCGTGGGGGACTTCTCCGTGATGCTTGCGGCCACGACGTCCAGGGGCCCGGCGGTCGACGCCAAAAGCGCTCACGCGGCCCTGGTGAAGGCTGGCGTGCCGCTCGGCAACCCCAAGGCCGTCCTGAGCGAGCAGAAGCTGGCCGAGGTTCTCGGCTACTACGGCGTCCGGGTGACGAGCTCCTCGCCTTCCCAGGCCGTCACGCTGGCCAAAGCCGAATCGGCGCTGCACGCTCTCGGCAGTGCCTTGAACTCGACAACCGCGGCGCCTGCCGGCTCTTCCTCGCCCGCACCCGAGGCGGACTTCGACGTTTGTCTGTCCGAGGCGAACCACGGGCAGTGCGTGAACTGCTGCAAGGGGTTCGGGGGCGCGGCCAACACCTGCTCCAGATTCTGCCAGCAGATCAAGATCAGCGAGGGGGAGCCTCTTCCCTAGTCATACCCGATCGCGGTCCCTGGAGATCCGGGACCCGGTCATCCAGGACATGACGACGGCGGGCGGGAATCATCCCGGCCCGCCGTTTTCGTTTAGAAAATGCCCGACGACCGTGGAGCCGGCGTCCGCGGGGGGCGCGCCTCGTCGGCCGGGCGGCCATCCGCGAACAGGTGGTGGGTCTCAGACCACGGAGTCCTTCTCGAACCCGTTGATTTCCCGGGCGCAAAAGAGGCTCGATCCAGGACCCCGCGGCAGGCATGATTCTTTCTAATGGGTCTCCCGTCCGCGTCGAAGGGGACCCATGTTCACGCCGAAGCGTTGTCCTTACCCGACCTGCTCCGCCCATCTCGAGCCCCGCGGTCATTTCTTCAAGCGCGACGGTCACTACCGACCCCGGTGCCGCCCTCATCCCGTGCCGCGCTTCCGCTGCCGCCGCTGCCGGCGCCGGTTCTCGCGCCAGTCGTTCCGCGCCGACCGATTTCAGAAAAAGCCGCACCTCAACGCCGCCTTTCTGCGCCTCATGGTCGCGTGCGTGGCCCTGCGCCAGGCCGCGCGCGTCCTGAGAGTGGCGCGCCGCACCGTGGAGCGGCGCTTCATCTGGCTGGCGGAGCATGCCGCGCGCTTCCACGCCAACCGGCTCGCCCCCCTCGCCGGTCCCTTCATGCTCGACGAGCTCGAGACCTTCGAGGGGAACCGCTACCAGCCGGTCACGGTGCCGGTCCTGATCGAGCCCCGCTGTTTCTTCCTGATCGCCTCTGAAGTGGGAGCCTTGCGGCGCAAGGGACGCATGACTCCCAGCCAGCGGCGACGCCGGGCGGAGCACGAGGCCCGGCACGGCCGGCGCCCCTCCCAGTCGGCGGCGGCGGTGCGCGGCGTGCTGGAGCGCCTGCGGGAACGCGTGCACCCCCGTGCGCCCGTCGTATTGATCTCGGACCAGAAGCCGCTGTACGAACGCCTGGGCAGGCGGCTGTTCGGAGACCGCTTTGTCTGGGAGCCCCACTCCGCGGCCGCCCGCCGCGACCGCCGCAACCCGCTGTTCCCGATCAACCACACGAACGCCCGCCTGCGGCATTTCCTGGCGCGTCTGCGACGCCGCTCCTGGTGCGTGAGCAGGCGCCGGGCGCGCCTGCGACAACACCTTCACATCGCCGCTTTGTGGGTGAACTACTGTCGCGGCATCACGAATCGCACCTCGAC
>DATFVU010000280.1:0-4942 GCA_035260145.1 Candidatus Polarisedimenticolia bacterium
CAGCCGATGCTGGCCTACCTGATCCCGGGGTCGCCCGCGTCACAGGCGGGCCTCCGTCCGGGCGACCTCCTCCTGGCCGTTGCCGGGGAGCCGATCGCCTCGGTATGGGACGCCGGGAAGAGGCTCCTGGCGACGGCGCCCGGCGGGGCCCCGGTCGAGCTCACGCTCTCGAGCGGGGGCGTCGAGCGACGCGTGAGCGTCAAGCCCGTGCGCCGGCCGGAGCGGGTCCTTCTCGACCCGATCGACGAGCTGCAGGAGACGCTGGAGGCGAACCTCAAGGAAAACGGGAGCGGCGGGGGTGCGCAGCCGGGCCTCCTGGTCACGGACGTGGTCCGCGGCGGGCGGGGCGAGGAGGCGTATTTCAAGAACGGGGACGTCATCACCGCGATCGACAAGAAGACGGTCAAGACCTTCCAGGTCTTCGACGAAACGATTCGGGCCCAGTTCAAGGAAATCTTCACCTCGGATGGATCCGGCGTCGATCGGCGTTTCGCGTCGTCGTACGTGGTGATGTTGGAGGTCCGGAAGGAAGGTCAGGAGAAGGTGACCCGTGAATACGTCAATCAGTTCCCGGACTTCCTGGCGCCGCCGGTCTATTGAGGAACCGCCCGTGAGACGATTCAACGCTTTCCACCGGCGCGTCGCCGCGGGACTCGCGCTCGTCGTTCTTCTGGTGTTCGGAGCGCAGGCCGTCCCGTCCGCGGCCGATGCGGTCTGCCCCAAGTGCGGCGCGCCGCTCGAGCCCGGGGCCCTGTTCTGCGGGCGCTGCGGCGCCAAGCTCGAAGCGCCCCCGACACCGCAATCTGGCGTGCCCGATCGCCGCGGCGCCGTGGTCCAGGTGGTCGCCGCATACGACACCGAGCTCACCTCCACCTACGGCTCTCTCGCCTTCGAATCGAACATGCGGGTCGACTCCATCCTGGGGAGCGCCTTCGCCGTGGCGCCCGGGGAATTCGTCACCGACAACGGTCTCCTGGTCGGAGCCAAGAGCCTGTCTCTCCGGATCTCGTCCGGGCGCTCCGTCCCCGCGAGCCTGGTCGGATCCGACTCGATGATCGGCATCGCCCTCCTGAAGGCGGATCTGCCCGAGGTCGGGGTCCTGAACTTGCGCACCGAGGAGCCGCCGCGCGTGGGAGAGACCCTTGAGGCGCTGGGCTTCCCGAGCGGCGCCCAGGCGAGCCGCGACCCGGTCGTCTCGGCCGGCGTGGTGAGCGGCCTGCACCGGGGGCCGGTCGGGATCCGTCCCATCGAGGACTATCTGCAGACCGACGCCTCGCTGCCGCGCGGTCTCGCGGGCGGGCCGATGCTCGATTCGTCCGGCCGGGTCGTTGGAATGAGCACCGCCTTCGTCTTCGGCTCGCAGGTGAACATGGGCCAGAGCGGCCTCGGGCTCGCGGTGCCGGCGGAATGGATAGGCCGGGCGCTCTCCTGGATCCGTTCCGGCAAAACACCGCGGGCCTGGATGGGGGCGCACGCCATCCCGGTTGACTCGGAGGTCCGGGACCGGTTCAAGCTGCCTTCGAACGTCAGGCTCGTCGTGGATCAGGTCTTTCCGGGCAGCCCCGCCGCGGCGGCCGGCCTCAAGAGAGGGGACGGCCTCCTGAAGGTCCAGGGGGAGGAGGCCTTGAGCCTGACGCGACTGCAGCAGAGTCTCCTGCCGTCGAAGCCGGGGGAGTCGGTCGTCGTGGACGCCACGCGCACCGGGGAGGCCGTTCACGTAACGGTCACGCTCGCTCCGAGGCCCGACAAGCCGCGCCTGACCGGGATCGACGCCCTGCGGTTCTTCGGCGACATCGACATCGTCCCCGCCCAGGATGAAAGGCTGGTGGTGGCATCGGTCACGCCGGGCTCCGAGCTCGCCCGCACCAAGGTGGCGCCGGGCGACATCCTGCAGAGCGTCCTCAGCAAGAAGGACTGGGTGCACGGGGCGAAGGACAACTCGCGCTGGCGCTCGGTCCGCACGGTGGCCGATCTCGAGGCCCGCCTGGCGACGGCCTACTCGGACCTGGACTTCTGCCTCGGCCTGCGCTTCAAGGGGAAGGACGGGACGAAGCGCGAGCACTACCTCTGGACGATCCTCACGCCGACCGGCGCGCTCTGAGGCGGCCTCGCCCCATGTCGTCCATGATCGCCCGCGCGGCGTTTCGTCCAGGAGCGCCCATCACGCCTCCCCCCGGATGCGTGCCGGAGCCGCACAGGTAGAGATTGCGTAGGGGAGTCCGATAGCGGGCCCAGCCGAGGAGGGGCCGCATGGCGAACAGTTGATCGAGCGCCATGTCGCCGTGGCAGATGTTGCCGCCGGTCAGCCCGTACACCTCTTCGAAATCGATCGGCGTCAGGACCTGCCGGTACAGGACGGCTCGTCGCAGGTTCGGCGCGTACGCGGCCAGGGTCTCCACGGCGAGATCCCCCAGCTCCTCCCGTCGCGACGTCCAGTCCCCTTCCGCCAGTCGGTAGGGGACGAACTTCACGGAGATCGAAATCACGTGGCGGCCCGACGGAGCGAGCGTCGGGTCGACGGTCGAGGGGATCACGATGTCGAGATAGGGACGGCGCGAGGGTCGTCCGGATCGATAGTCTTCGAACGCCTCCTCCAGATAATCCGGGCTCGCGCCGCAGACCTGGATCGATCCCTGCAAGTGGGGACCGCTTCCGGGAAGGGACGTGAAGTCGGGAGGCTCCGAGAGCGCCAGGTTCACCTTCGCCGAGTTTCCGGTGCAGCGGAGATTCTCGATGCCGCTCACGAACTCGGGGGGGAGCGTCGATCGATCCATCAGTTTCAGGAAGGTGCGCTTGGGGTCGGCGTTGGAGACGACCAGGCGGCTCCGGATCTCCTCGCCTCCCTCGAGCGCCACGCCCACCGCCGCTCCGTCCGCGACCAGGATGCGCTCCACGGGCGCCCCGGTCCTGATCAGAGCACCGTGCGAGCGCGCCGCGGACGCCAGGGCCTCCGACACGCCGCCCATTCCCCCCCTGACGAATCCCCACGATCCCGGTGAGCCGTTCGCCTCGCCGAGGTAGTAGTGCAGGAAGACGAACGCGGTCCCGGGCGAGCGGGGACTGCCGTACGTCCCGATCGTTCCGGTGGCCGCGAAGCTCGCCTTCACCTCGGGCGACTCGAACCACTCGTCCAGGAGAGCGGTGCAGCTCATCGTCATCGTCTTGAGCAGGAGCGTCTGGTCCGCGAGGGGCAGCCTCCGGAATCGGCGGCCCAGGCCGAGCAGACCCCAAAGGTCCCCGGCGCCGGGCGACGGCAGGCTCGGCGGAATCATCGCGAGGGTCGGACGCACGAAGTCGGCGGCGCGGGCGATGGCGGCGTTGAAACGCGGATAGGCCTCGGCGTCGCGCCGGGAGAAGCGCGCGATCTGCCGGGCGTCTTCCGCCTCGCTCTGTCCCAGGAGAAGGGATCGCCCGTCGGCAAAAGGGGTGAACGACGTGCGGCACGGCAGGATCTCGAGCCCGTGCTGGTTAAGACGCAGGTCGCGGATGATCTCGGGTCTCAGCAGCGACAGGACGTAAGACGCGGTCGAGAACCGATATCCCGGCAGGAGCTCCTCGGTGACGCAGGCGCCCCCAACGATCGGCCGGCGCTCGACGACCAGCGTTCGGAGCCCGGAGCGCGCCAGGTACGCCGCCGCCACCAGGCCGTTGTGCCCGGCCCCCAGCACGATGACGTCGATCGTCTCAGCCACTCGCCACCCCCACCGTCGGAGAAAACGGCCGAGGCTATGACGGCGCCCGGGCTGCCGTCAAGGATCGCGATCCGCCGAAGACCGCGCTGTTGTAGGATTAAAACACAGCACACATCACGAGCGCGGGGGGACGTCCCATGATGCGAGACACGATCCGGCCGGCCTTGACCTTCTCTCTCTTGTCGATCGCCCTGTGGATGATGGCGGGACCGCCCGCCGCCGTGGCGGCCCCGCGGCCGACGCCCACGGTCGAGGTGCGCGTCATGACGCTCAACATCTTCTACGGGGGGGACGAGCTGAACCTCGGGAACGGCCAGTTCTGCCTGCGCCCCGACGGCTGCCCAGAAACGCTCGACAGGGTGGTCGAGGCGATCCGCGCGGCGGATCCGGACGTCGTCGGGATCGAGGAGGGGGAGAGGAACGCGGTCACGATCGCGTCGGCCCTCGGGTGGTTCGTCAGCGAGCGGATGCAGGTCATCTCGCGCTACCCGCTGATCGATCCTCCGGGCGGGGACAGCACCTACATCTTCGTCCAGCTGGGGCCCGGCAGGATCGCGGCGCTCATGAACGTCCACCTCCCGGCCGACCCCTACGGACCGTATCTGGTGCGTGACGGCGCCACGGCGGACGAGGTCCGGGCCCTGGAGGTGTCGCTGCGCCTGCCGGCGCTCAAGGACCAGCTCCGCGTCCTGCCCGGGCTCGCGTCGCGCGGCATCCCGGTCTTTCTCACAGGCGACTTCAATTCGCCATCGCATCTCGACTGGACCGCGGAGGTCGCGGCGGTGCGCGAGGTGGTGCGCTACCCGTTCGCCTGGCCCGTAGGGGTCGCGCTCGCGAACGCGGGGTTCGTCGACTCGTACCGCATGGTCCATCCGGATCCCGTCGCCGTGCCGGGATTCACCTGGACCCCCGGCAGTCCGGAGTCGGTCAAGAACGAGGTGCACGACCGGATCGACTGGGTGCTGGCGGCGGGAGCCGCGACGGCGCGCGACAGCTCGGTCGTCGGCGAGGTGGGAGGGCCCGACGTCGGCGTTTCCTACGCCCCCTGGCCGACCGATCACCGTGGCGTCGTCTCGAGGTTCGACGTGACGCCGGGGGATTCGCCGATCCTGGTGGCGGTCGGCAGGCGCCGCGTGTTCGTGGGGGAGGACCTCTCGATCCTGTTCCACGCCGCGGGCAAGCGGGGCGAGCGGATCGGCATCGTTCCCGCCGGCGGGAGCGGCTCGGCCGCCGTGGCGGCGCGCTCGACC
>DATFVU010000281.1:0-2461 GCA_035260145.1 Candidatus Polarisedimenticolia bacterium
CGTCGTTCCCGGGCCGATCCAGAGTCCGCGCGAGGCGCTCCCCTTCACGCCGCGGAGCCCGCCGATGTTCCGGAGTCCCACGAGGGTCGCCGGCATCTGGTGCCGGCGCTTCATGTTGGGATAGAGATCCGTCCCGCCCCCACCACCATCGCCTTCGGTCCTTCATCGTGCAGGATCGCGGCCGCCTCCTCGACGGTCCTCGGACCGTAATAGCGGAACTTCGGAAGGCGCATCATCGGCGATCTCCGGCGGGACGGACCGGCTCCGGAGCGCCGCCGCTCGTCCCCGGTCTCGCGACCACGGCCGCCGGATCGATCCCGGCCGGACGACCGGCGCCCGCATCCCCGGGCAGAGGCACCCGGATCGGGTCCGGCCAGCGGATCTCCGGCACTCCCTTCGGCCCGTAGCGCTTCGCCGCCGACTCGAGCCCCTTCAGGATCTTCTCCGGCGTGACCGGCACCTCGTCGACGCGCACGCCGACGGCGTCGTACACGGCGTTCACCACCGCCGGGGCGATCGGCAGGAGCGGCCCCTGCCCCACCTCCTTCGCTCCGAACGGGCCGTTCGGGTCCGGGTCCTCGATGATGTACGAGACGACGTCGGGCATCTCCATCGTGGTGGGGCTCTTGTATTCGAGCATCGAGGGCTGCCGGTGCACGCCGTTCCGATTGGCCCGGAACACCTGCTCCTCCATCAGCGCCTCTCCGAGCCCCATGTAGACGCTCCCCTCGACCTGACCGACGACCAGCACGGGATTGATGCACTGTCCGACGTCGTGCGCCAGGTGGACACGCTCGACGCGGACCCAGCCGGTCTCCGGATCGACGTCCAGCTCCACGATCGCCGCGCTGTACGAGTAGGCCGGTGAGGGGCCGACGCCCGCCCCCTTGTACTTCCCCGCGGACGGCGGCGGCGTGTAGGAGCCGACCGTGCCGATCGTGCCGAACTTCGACTCGGCCAGGACGACGGCCTCGGCGAACGTCAGGGCGCGGCCGGGATCCTCGACGTCGAACACCTTCCGCGCGCCGAACCCGAGGCGCTCGATAGGGACGCCGAGCTTTTCGGCCGCCGCCTGCGCCAGGAGCTCGCGCGCGCGCTCCGCCGCCTGGATGGCGGCGTTTCCCATCATCAGGGTGACGCGACTGCTGTACGAGCCGAGGTCGACGGGCGTCAGATCGGTGTCCCCGAACACGATCCGGATGTCGTACGGATCGATCCCGAGCACCTCCGCCACCACCTGGGCGAGGACCGTGTCGGAGCCCTGACCGATGTCGATCTCTCCGCAGAACACGGCGACCCCGCCGCCCCGGTCGAGGCGGATCTGCACGCCCGTGTGCGGCATGTTGTTCCAGTAGATCGGCAGACCCGCGCCGCAGATGTAGGACGAGCAGGCGAGGCCGATCCCCTTGCCGCGCGGCAGGCGGCCGCGCTTGTCCTTCCATCCGGACCCGCGCACCACCGCCTCGATGCACTGTCCCAGCCCCATCGAGCCGACGCGCAGGTAGTTGGCGGTGAGACTGCCCGGCGGCACCAGGTGCCTGAGACGCAGCTCGGCCGGATCGATCCGCAGCGCCTCGGCGATCCTGTCGAGGTGCGCCTCCAGGGCGAAGCGCGGCTGCGGCGTGCCGTGGCCGCGCTTCGGGCCGCACGGCGGCTTGTTCGTGAACACCCGAGTCCCCTGAAACCTGTAAGTCTCGACGTTGTAGGTGACGGTCTGGAGGGCCCCGGTGTAGTAGGTGCTGGCCACGCCATACGATCCGTAGCCGCCGCCGTCGAGGTAACTCTTGAAGTCCATCGCCTTGATCGACCCGTCCTTCTTGACACCCGTCCTGATCTGCATCAGGACCGGATGGCGGCCGCGGTGGCAGTAGAAGACCTCCTCCCGTGTCAGGGTGATCTTCACCGGCCGTCCGGTCAGAAGCGCCAGCTTCGCGACGACGATCTCGTGGTTGAACGGGTCGCTCTTGCCGCCGAACCCGCCGCCGTTCGGGCAGGCGATCACGCGGACGTGCGCCGGCGGCATCTCCAGGACCTTCGCCAGCGCGCGGTGCACGTAGTGCGGCGTCTGCGTGCTCGACCAGACGGTGACCTTTCCGTCGGGATCGGCCACGCCGACCGCGGCGTGCTGCTCCATCGCCAGGTGGGTGCTCCCCTCGTAGTAGTAGGTATCTTCGAAGGTTTCGTCCGACTCGCGGAAGCCGCGCTCGACGTCTCCGAACTCGAGCGCCACCTTCTTGTGAATGTTCCCCTCGTCGCCGTAGTCGTGAATGCGCGGCGAGCCCTTCCGGATCGCCCCTTCGATGGAGAGGATCGCATCGAGCGGCTCGTACTCGACCTCGATGGCGTTCATGGCGTCGAAGGCCGCGTCCTCGTCGACCGCCGCCACCGCGGCGACCGGGTCCCCCACGAAGCGCACCTTATCGCGGCACAGCGCGTGCTCGTCCTGGCTGACGGGCAGGAT
>DATFVU010000282.1:0-4327 GCA_035260145.1 Candidatus Polarisedimenticolia bacterium
CTCGTAGGCGACGGCGGTGACCCGCGCGTCGATCAGCGCCCGGGTGAGACGCGGCTGCGGCGCCAGATGCAGATAGGTGAACAGAACGTGGCCCTTGCGGAGCAGCGGAACCTCGCGCTCCTCGGGCTCCTTCACTTTCAGGATGAGATCGGCGCGCCGGAAGACCGCCGCGGCGTCCGAGACGATCACGGCGCCGGCCGCCTGGTAGGCGGCGTTGTCGATGCCGCTCCCGAGACCCGCGCCGTCCTGCACCAGCACCGCGTGGCCCGCCTGCACGAGCGCACGCACGCCGGCCGGAACGAGGCTCACCCTGTACTCGTGGTCCTTGATCTCCGTCGGAACACCGACCTGCATCCCTGAGCCCCATCCCGCGGCGGGTGACGGCGCGCCGCGCGTCAGTTGTTGTCGATCTGCGCCTTCTGCAGCTTGCCGGAGTAGTCGACGTACACCGTCTTCCACTCGGAGAAGATGTCGATGGCGGTGTGCGCCGCCCCCTCGCGATGACCGTTGCCGGTGCGGCGCGTGCCGCCGAACGGAAGATGGGTCTCGGCGCCGATGGTGGACGAGTTCACGTAGGCGATGCCGGTCTCCAGCTCGCGCGCCGCCACGAACGCCCGGTTCACGTCCTGAGTGTAGATCGAGGACGACAACCCGTACAGGGAGTCGTTGGCGATCTCGAGGGCGTCGTCCAGGCCGTCGGCGGCCAGGACGCAGACGATCGGCCCGAAGATCTCCTCGCGGGCGATGCGCATGGCGGGCTTCACGCCGGTGAAAATCGTCGGGGGAAAGAAGAAACCCCGCCCGTACTCGTTCTTCGTCAGGCGCACGCCCCCCAGGATCGGGTCGGCCCCCTCGTCGCGTCCCACCTGGACGTAATCCATCGCCTTCTTCAGCTGCGACTCGTTGATCATCGGCCCGACGTCCACCGACTCGTCGAGTCCGTCTCCAACCTTGAGAGCCGAGGCGCGCTCGACCAGGCGATCGACGAACTCTTTGTGAACCTTCTTGTGGACGATGATCCGGCTGGTGGCCGTGCAGCGCTGTCCGGCGGTCGCGAACGCCCCCCACAGCGCGCCGTCCACGGCCAGGTCGAGGCGCGCGTCGTCCATCACGATCATGGCGTTCTTGCCGCCCATTTCGAGCGAGACGCGCTTGAACGTATCGGCGCACGCCAGGTTCACCTGCCGGCCGGTCTCCGACGACCCGGTGAACGACACCAGCGCCACACCGTCGTGCCGGGTCAGCGGCATGCCGACGCCTTCTCCCCCGCCCGTGACGTAGTTCACAACACCGCGGGGGATCCCCACTTCCTGGCACACCTTGACCAGATAATAGCAGGAGAGCGGAGCGTCGCTCGCCGGCTTGATCACCACGCTGTTGCCGCACAGGAGCGCCGGGATCAGCTTCCAGGAGGGGATCGCCATGGGAAAATTCCAGGGAGTGATCAGGGCGCAGACGCCGACCGGCATGCGATGAGCGCTGCACGATTTGTTCGGCAGCTCCGACGGCGTCGTAAACCCGAACATCCTGCGCCCCTCTCCGGCGACGTGGTAGCAGACATCGATCGCCTCCTGCACGTCGCCCCGGGCCTCCTTGATCGGCTTCCCCATGTCGCGGGTCATCTCCCGGGCGTATTCCTCCTTGCGCTTCAGGAGGATCTCTCCCATCCGGAAAAGCGACTCGGCCCGCTTCGGGGCGGGTACCTGCCGCCAGCGGCGGAACGAACGCCGGGCCGCCTCGACCGCCTGGTCGACATCGGCCTGCGCGGAGTCCTGGAACGTGCCGATGATCTCGCTTCGGTCGGCCGGGCTGCGATCCTCGAACGTCTTTTTTCCCGAGGACTCGACCCACTCGCCGTCGATGAAATTGCGGTAACTCTTGGGCTCGCTCATACCGCTTCCCTGATTGGGAACAGGACCTGCTCGACGCTGTGCTGCCTGGTTGATGGGCGTGACGGATGGTTAAGCTAGCAGACGCTCCAGGGGCTGTCAAGAAAGCGGCCGCCCTCGAGTTTCGGGTTGACTGGCTCCCGCCGCACCGTACATTTCTGACCTAACCCCACCGCGTGGGACCGAAGACTGCTTGGAGGCACCCATGGCTCGAAATCTCGCTGGTCAGCTCGCCCGCGGCATCGGCGTTCTTGGCGTGACCTGGGCCCTCGGGGTCGTCGCGGTCTCCGCCGATCCGCCGACGTTTTCGGTCAAGTCTTATCCGGTCGGCGGGGTTCCATACGAGCTCGTGTCGGGGGACTTCAATGGCGACGGCGTGCAGGATCTCGCCGCGCTCGTTACGCCGACATACCTCTCCTTCTTCTTCGGCGACGGCGCCGGCAATTTCTCCGCGGGGCCGAAGATCCAGATGGATTTCCCCGCATCGCTGGCCGTCCCCCTGGTGGGCGATTTCGACGAGGACGGAAGGGACGAGGTCGCCATACTGAACGGCGGCCCCATACGTTTCTTCCACATCAACACGGACGGCACGTCCGGCCCGGTCACGGAATTCAACTCCCCTATCTTCCCGTTCATCAGTGCGAGCCTGGCGGTGGTTGCCGATTTCGATCTGGATGGGCATCTGGATCTCGTGCTCGCATCGGGCGACTACGAGCGCCATGGATCCCTCACGTTTCTGTCGGGAGACGGCCACGATCAGTTCGGTGCACCGATCTTCACTGACCTTCCGGCCTCCCCGAAGGCCCTGACCGTCGGAGACGTCGATCGGGATGGACTCCCCGACATCGTCGTCGCCAGCAATTCGCCTCCGACCGTCGACTTCATGCTGGGGCGAGGGGATGGCACGTTCGCGAGGGGCCTTCGCTCCTTCTACTATCAGGACTCCGACTTCTTCAACGGCAGGGCGTCTTCGATCGGTCTGGCTGACATGAATCGGGACGGCAGGCAGGACGTCGCCGTGACGTTGAACATCGACCAGTCGCGCACCGATTCTTACATCCAGCGCGAGGGGGGATTCTTCAACAGGGGCGGCACGGGGCGTGGCACGGACCGCCTGGACCTGGGGGACTTCAACAACGATGGCTTCGTCGACGTGGCCGTCACGGACTATGCCGGCAGCGTCCTTTGGGTGAACCTGACCGGCAGCTCTCCCTTTGACCCCTACGTCACGTTCACGGATTCGCTCCCCTTTCCGGCGGGCCTGCAGCCGAGGCCTCTGGTGGGCGGAGACTTCGACTCGGATGGCCGGCGCGACCTGGCGGTCGCGACCTGGAACAGCCCGGAGATCCTCGTGTTCCTGAACCAGGGGCCGCCCGCCGACGCGGATCATGATGGTCTGCCCGATGCCGAGGATCCCTGCACGGACACGGATGGCGACGGGTTCGGGGACCCGGGATTCCCCGCCTCTATCTGTTCCGCCGACAACTGCGCCCACGTCGCGAACCCGACCCAGACGGACGCCGACGGCGACGGCGTCGGGGACGCGTGCGACGATTGTCCCGGGATCTCCGACCCGGGGCAGGCGGATGCGGATCGGGACGGGATCGGGGACGCCTGCGATGGCTGTACCGACACCGACAGGGACGGCTTCGGAAACCACGGGTTCCCGGCAAACACCTGCGCGGTCGACAACTGCGATTACCGCTCGAACCCTGCTCAGGCCGATGCTGACCTGGACGGTGTCGGCAACGTGTGTGATCCGTGCACCGACACCGACGGGGACGGTTACGCGGATCTGTGGCTTTACCCTGTGACCACGTGCGGGCCCGACAACTGCACGAACCTCTACAACCCGGATCAGGCGGATGCGGACGGCGACTACATCGGGGACGCCTGCGATCCCTGCCCCTTCGATTCTATCAATGATGGTGATCACGACGGCCGCTGCTCCGACGTCGACAACTGCCCGGTCGTCCCCAACGCCGACCAGGCCGATGGCGACGGGGATGGCGTGGGGAACGCCTGCGACAATTGCGTCGCCGTCCCGAACGCGGATCAGGCGGATGAGAATTCCGATGGCTCGGGAGACGCCTGCCAGCCTCACCTCTCTCTCCTGGGCACCGCCAGCGACGGAGTGGATCTGGAGGTGGCCGTCAAGGCGGGGGATCCGAACGGGGATCCCCTGATCGGCACGGTGGATATCGTGGGTTACCCCCGCAGAACGGTGCGCGATCTTGTCGCGGCGGGAAGCTGCGCTGAGGCGTTCCTTCCCGAGGGGAATCCGGGGATGGGGATTGCCTACGTCTTCGGCTCGCTGGGGACTCCAGTTCTGTTCGACCTGGACTACGGCTCCAGTCTGCTGGGCGTCCCCTGCGGCGGGGATGGACAACCCGACTATGACATTTGGATGGGGAGTTGCGATGACCCGAGAGCCGTTG
>DATFVU010000283.1:0-2678 GCA_035260145.1 Candidatus Polarisedimenticolia bacterium
AACCGCGAGCCGGAATCGGGATGCCGGGCCCGGCTGCACCTGCCGATCCGGGGGCCCGCCGGGAACCATTCGCCCGCGGGACGCGTTGGATGAGTTGTCACGAACCGGACGTTCGTCCAGGAGGAGCGCCATGCGCCTGAAATCCACCCTCTGGGTCCTGCCCGTCATCGCCTTCCTCGCCGCATCGCCGGGATTCCCGGCCGAGAAGATCCGGACGCTGCGGGTCGAGCTGTCGGCCGGCGCGCTTCCCCATTTCGCCGTCGAGAACCTGGTCGGCGCCATGCGCGTCACCGGCGGCTCTTCGAAGGGTGTGGTCGCCGTGGCGACCGTCCACGCCGAAAGCGACGAGCTGGCCCAGGCGGTCACCTTCGAGCAGGTCACGGGCAAGACCGGCGTGTCGACGCTGCGCGTCCGCTACCCGCTGGACCAGGAGAACGTGCTCCGATATCCGGGTCGCGACAAAGGCTCGCACGTCCTCGGCGCATTTTTCGGCGGAAGCAACACCAACGCGGACTACGACGGCCACCGGGTGAAGATCAGCGAATCGCGCGGGGTTCTTCTCTACGCCGACGTCGAGGTGCAGGTTCCGCGCCACCTGGAGGACGCGACCTTCCGCAACCTGGTCGGGACGCTCGAGGGCAGGGACCTCGAGGGGACGCTCCGATTCGAAGCCACGAGCGGCGACATCGCGACGTCCCGCGTGGGGGGTGAGGTCCGCGCGGACACCGGCTCGGGCGACGTGACGGGGAACGAGCTGAAGGGGTCGTTCACCTGCGACACCGGGAGCGGCGACTGCGAGCTGACCGGGTTCAGAGGCGAGACGCTCGATTGCAACGTCGGGTCGGGGGACGTGATGATCCGCAAGGCGACGGCGCGTCGGGTGGATGTCGTCACGGGCTCCGGCGACGTCAAGGTGATCGAGGGGGACGTCCAGGAATTCCACGCCGATACGGGCTCCGGCACCGTCCATTTGGAGAACCCGGGAGCCCGTCTCGCCACGGTCAAGGCCGACACCGGCTCGGGCGATGTCGTCCTGCGGCTGAGCCCCGCCACCTCATTCGAAGCGCTCGCCGACCAGGGGAGCGGCGAGATCATCATGGGGTTCAAGGACGCGCAGGCGATCGTCCGCCACAAGGAAGTCATCGGCTACCGGCGCGGCGACGCGCGCCTCAAGATCGACGTCGACACCGGCAGCGGCGACCTCACCATCGAGCCGGGGGCCTGACGTCCAGCGCCCGTCCGGTTCCGGGACGGGTCATCCCGGCATCGGACAGCGGCTCCGGCCGCGCCCGGGCCCAGGCTCGCGATCACGGCGATTTCTCCTGACGCGCCCCCCACGCGGGACTGGCACGAGTCTTTCATCCCTCCGACCTCCCGGGGACACTCATCGCCATCCCGGGCTCAAGATCACACACCGGACGGAGGTGATCGATGGAGAGACTGCTTCAGGATCTGCGCCACGCCTTCCGCGGTCTGAGGCGGAGCCCCGGGTTCGCGGCCGCGGCTGTCCTGATGCTGGCGGTCGGGATCGGCGGCAGCACGGCCGTGTTCACCATCGTCAACGCGCTGCTGCTGCGGCCGCTTCCCTATCGCGATCCCGGGCGGTTGGTCTGGATCTGGGCCACGCGCACGGATCGGGACAAGGCGTTCTACTCCATACCGAACTTCATCGACACCCGCGACCATAGCAGGACACTGGAGGAGATGGCCGGCCTCGCCAACTGGAGCGCCAACCTCACGGGGAACGGCGAGACGGAGCGGCTGGTGGGGATCCGTCTGACGGCGAACGGCTGCCGCATGCTCGGCGTCGAGCCGGTCCTGGGACGGGTCCTGGGGCCCGAGGACGTCCGACCCGAAAGCCCGCGCGTCGTCCTGCTGAGCCACGGTGTCTGGAAGCGCCGCTTCGGCGCCGACCCGGGGGTCGTGGGCCGGACTGCGATCCTCAGCGGCGAGAGCTACCTCGTGGTCGGGATCCTTCCGCCGGACTTCCTGGTCCCCGGCTCGCAGACCGACATGGTCGTGCCGCTCGATCCCACGACCGACCCTCGCCGCCTGGAGCGCGGCTCGAATTTCCTGCGCGTCATCGCCCGTCTCGGGCCGGGGGTGACCTCCGAGCAGGCAGCTGCCGACCTCGCCGAGATCACCCGCGGCCTGGCACGCGACTACCCCGAGCCGAACGGCAAGCTGACGGCGCCGCGGGTCGTCCCCCTCCAGGAAGAGGTGGTCGGCGGCTATCGCCTCGCGCTATGCATGCTCCTGGGGGCGGTCACCCTCGTCCTGCTCATCGCCTGCTCGAACGTGGCGGGTCTTTTGGTCGCCCGTGCCGCCGTGCGCCGGAAGGAGCTCGCGGTGCGCGCCGCGCTGGGGGCCGGCCGGCTCGACCTGGTGCGGCAGCTCCTCGCGGAGAGCGGCCTCCTGGCGCTGGCCGCGGGAGGACTGGGGCTGCTCCTGGCCTGGTGGTGCCTGGATCTCCTCTCGGCGCTCGGCTCGATGACCCTCCCGCGCGCCGGAGAAATCGCGCTGGACGCCCGCATCCTCTGGTTCACCCTGGGCCTGTCGATCGCGTCGGGGCTGCTCTTCGGTGTCGCCCCGGCCCTGCGCGCGTCGCGCATCGATCTCATGGACTCCATTCGGCACGGAGGCAGCGGCGGCCGTCCGCGCAGCCGGCTGCGCGACCT
>DATFVU010000284.1:0-9618 GCA_035260145.1 Candidatus Polarisedimenticolia bacterium
TGAACAAGACGCACGTTCCCGGGCCGGCCACCGGCTCGAGCCGCGTCACGCCGCTCTGGGTCCTCGCCGTGCTGCTTCTGGCGGGCGCCTCCGTCTGCCTGTACCTGACCCGGTTCCACGAGAACGCGATGTATGGCGACCGATCGGTCGGCCTCGCCAACTGCCCCGAGAGCGAGACCACCAACTGCGAGGTGGTCAACACCAGCGGATATTCCGAGCTGGCGGGGATACCGATCTCGGCGCTCGGAATTCCGACCTATCTACTCTTGCTGGGAATGGTGGTCGCGGCGCGCCGACGGCCCCGCCTCCTGTCCCACGTCTTCTCGATCGGGCTGCTGACCTTCGGCTACTCCGTCTACCTGTACTACGTCTCGACGGTCAAGATCGGCTTCCTGTGCGTCTGGTGCTTCAGGCTGTATGTCATCAACGCCGGCATACCGGTCCTGGCGCTCGCGGCCGTCCGGCGCAACCCTCTCCGCCTCGTCGGGGAGGCCCTGGACGATGTGCGGCGTCTCGCGCCCGAGGCCCGCCGGAGCGCCGCCGTCTTCGCGGCCCTTCTCGTCCTCACGATCCTCGCGGACCTCGGCTATCGCTCGAGCCTCACCGCGGCACCAGCGCCCGCGCCCGCCCCGGCGCAGGCGCCGCCGGTCCCGGTCGCCGCCGAGCCGCCGCCGACCCTCCCTCCGGCTCCGTCGCCCACGAAGCCAAGAGCGCCGGTCGACCGCGCGGCTGCGCCCTCGCCTACGCCGCGGGCCGAGCCCCCTGCACCGGTCCCGTCCCGCACCGAGGCCGCGCCGACCCCGGCGCAGACGGCAACCGCTTCGTTCGTCGTGGCTTCCCCGCTCAAGGAGATCACGGGGCATCGCGGCGGAGTCGAGGTCCGCCCCTTCGATCTCCAGAAGCACCTCGGCAAGGGACGGCCCGTGGCCCTTCTCTTCTGGGCCCCCGGCTTCGCGACATCGGAAAACGCTCTGGTGGATCTGTCGCGATTCCTGATCGAACAGACGCCCCAATACGAGGTGTTCGCGATCGCGGGGAGGCGGGAGGACCAGCGCCCCGAGTTGCTGTGGGAGGAGTTCTGCATGCTCGATCGGCCGCCCAACCTTCCGCTCCTGATGGACGACCTGTTCGAGCTCTCGAAGCAGCTCAACGTCACCGACGTTCCGAATCTGGCGCTGATCGACGCGTCCGGCTCCCTGGTGATCTCGAAAATCAAGGGCCTGGAGCAGATCGTCGCGCTGGCGCCGGAGCGATCGAACGCCGAGCAGATCATCCGGCGCGTCGCGCAGGGATCGTCTCCGGAGCCGATCCGGCAGGTGCCGCCCTACTACCCCGCGACGGAGCTGATCGGCCGGTGCGCTCCCGCGTTCACGCTCCCCGACGTCATGAGCCATCGGGACGTGACCTTCACCGGCCGCTCGGCGAACGGCCGGCCGACGTTCCTCGTCTTCTGGTCCGCGACCTGCAAGCACTGCCAGAAGGAGATCCCTCAGCTCATCGACTACGTGCGCGAGCGCCCGGACGCGATCAACGTTGTCTCCGTGTCGCTCATCAAGCCCGACCGCTCCGACGGCTTCTCGCATCGCAAGGTCACCGAGGCGTACGTCCGCACGAACGGCATCTCGTGGCCCGTGCTCGACGACTCGAGCGGCTACGCCGACGATCTCTACGGCGTGGTGTCCACGCCGACCACCTTTCTGATCTCCGCCGGCGGAGAGATCCTGGACCTCTGGCTGTACCCCCACGAAAGCCTGGCCCCGGTGATCGACGCGGAGCTGCCCCGCCTCGCCGCCGCGAACGGGGCCTGCCGGCCGGCCGGGCCGCAGGCTTCGGCGCACGCCTCGTTCTCGGTCGTGGGGCCCGACGGCAGGACCGTTCCGCTGCAATCGGTCACCGACCGGCCCTCCCTGGTGCACTTGTGGGCCACCTGGTGCGGACCCTGCCAGACGGAACTCCCGGAGATCCTGAAGTTCCGGCGACCGCTGGAGGGGGCGGGCGGGCGGCTCGTCCTCGTCTCCGTGGAGGACGCGGCCGCGGGCGATCGCATCCGCGCCTACGGCACGCGGCTCGACCCCTCGTTCGAGAGTTTTCGCGCCCCGCAGGGAGGTCTCGCCGACCTCCTGAACCTGAGCTACAGCGTGCCGCGCACCCTGATCGTCACCCGGGACGGCCGCGTCCTCAAAACACTCTACGGGGCGCAACCCTGGGGCGATTCGTCTTTCAGGGAAAAGATCCGCGCCCTGCTGCAGCTGCCTAGACTGGGCGGTTGAGCGGGCCCGACCGACCTGTTCTAAAATAGCGCCCGCCCGTTCGCGGAGCCCCTCCAACCATGAGGATCGTCGACAGCGCCGTTGCTGCCTCGCGCCTGATCGCCTGGACCCTCTTCGCCTGCCTTCTGATCCCGGTGCCTTGTGCGACGCTCGCCGCCGGACGGGAGGGGACGCCGGCGCCGGGGAAGCCCTCGCCCGGCCCGTTCGACCCGGGACGGCCTCCCGGACGCGAGCTCCTGACCGGAATCGCGGACGGCTTCACGCTGGCGGCGGTCGGGGATTGCATCATCTCCAGACCGATGTCGCCGATGCTGGCGCGCGACGCCGGCTTTGCGGCCGCGATCAGGATCGTGCGCGAAGCCGACGCGGCGTTCGGGAACTTCGAGAACTCGGCGATCGACATTCGGTCGACCCGCGGATCCCCGCACGCCTGGAGCGGAGATTGGACGCTTTCAGGGCCTCCCGAGGTGGCCCGCGATCTGAAGACGCTCGGCTTCGATCTCCTGGCGCGCGCCAACAACCACACACTCGACTGGGGCGTCGAGGGGATGCGCGAGACCGACCGCGCCCTCGATGAGGCGGGGCTGGTGCATGCCGGAACGGGCGAGCATCGGGGGGCCGCCCGGGCGCCGCGCTACCTCGAGACGGAGCGGGGCCGGATCGGGCTCGTGTCGATGGCCTCCACGTTTCCGGAGTTCGCGGAGGCGCTGCCTCCCCACGGCCAGGCGCCCGGTCGCCCCGGCCTCAACGCCCTGAAGACGCGACGCGACACGACCGTGACGCCCGAGACGATGCGCTCCCTGCTCGCGGTGCGCGACGCGCTGCAAGCCGGTCTCAAGGACTGCGCCGCGGGGCCGGGCGAGCCGGCCTACACGCGAGCGACGGGAGGAACCGGGACCCTTCCCGACCTCCTCGAGATGTTCGGCGAGCGCTTCCGCACGGGAGATCGTCCCGCCTACCACTACGTCGTGGATCCGATCGATCGGGAGGAGAACCTCAGGAGCATCCGTCAGGGCAAGCAGCACTCCGACCTTCTCCTGGCCACGATCCACGCCCACGAGGAGGGCCTCGGGTGCGACCAGTGGGCCGATTTCCTTCCCGAACTGGCGCACGCGGCGATCGACGCGGGGGCCGACGCGTTTCTCGGCCACGGCGTGCACAAGCTCGGCCCGATCGAGATCTACAAGGGAAAGCCGATCTTCTACAGCCTCGGCAATTTCTTCTGGAGCGACATGCAGGAGCCGCTGCCGGCGAACCTGTTCGAGCAGAACCGCGATCTGCTGGCCGGCGCCCTCGGCGACCCGGCCAGGGCGACCGACGCCGATCTGACCGCCCTGATGAACGCCCTCTGGTTCCAGGACCGGGCGGTGTTCCAGACGATCGTGGCGGTGAGCCGCTACGACGGCGGCCGGGCCTCCGAGATCCGACTCTACCCGGTCGATCTCGGCTACGGGATGAAGCTCACGCAGAGCGGAGTGCCGCGGGCCGCGTCGCCCGCCGCGGGCCGCGCGATCCTCGAGCGGCTGCAGCGCCTGTCGCGGCCGTACGGGACCTCCATCGTCATCGAGAAGAACGTCGGCGTCATCCGGCCGCGCTGAGCGGGGACGCCTAGAAGCTGACCACCAGCGAGGTGGTGAAGATCGTATCGAGCGTGTCCAGCTGATCCAGGACCGTGCCGATCTTCACGCCTCCCGGAGGGGGCGCGTCCAGGAGATCGATCTGCCGGAAGGCGGGCTGATGGTCGTACAGCCATTGCAGGCTGACCTTGAGAGCCAGGCGCTTGCTCATCGCCACCGCCACCGAGTTGAGCATGGTGGCGCGCAGGTCGGAGGTGTCGTTCAGGTTCTCGTCGATGATCGTTTCGTTCACGTAGGTGGTTCCGGTGCCGATCTTCTGCTCGTACTTCGAGGAGAAGCGGAACCCGCCGAACGTTTTCTTCACATCGGGGGCCTCGACGACGTCCTCCTCTTTGGTGTACGACAGGGCGTAATCGGTCCGGAACTTGGCGCGCTCGCTGCTGACCCAGATATTGCCGACGCCGGCCGCCGCTTCGTAGCGGTTCTCGATGCCGGAGAAGCGGTTCCTGCTCCAGCCGGCCCCGCCGAACCAGAAGACGCGCTCGGAGACCTTGCGGTCGAAGCGTCCGGCCAGCAGGTAGCTCTCGGCGCTGAGGGCGGTGTCCTTGTCTTCGATCACGATGAAGCTCGCCGGACTGAGGCCGACGGCGGTCCGCGTAATCGTCGTGTTCTCGGCGCGAATGGCCGCGGCCTTCAGCTCGAACGATGAATTGTCCCACTTGCGCCCGAGCGTGTTCTTGAAGCCCAGGGTGGACGATTCCGAGTTCCCGGAGGTCGCGACGTAGCTGAACTCGGCCGCGTCGGACCAGGCGGTGGGCGGCGGCGCCGTGGGAGCGGCCGGCGGCGGGGCGTCCTGCGCGCGCGCCACGCCGATTTCCGCATGCAGCGCCAGGGTCAGAACTGCGATCGCGCTCGCGGCGCGCACGGACCTGTTCATGCGACGTCTCCTCGAGTGGGTCGGGTTGGGCGCGGAGTATACCGCAGGCCGCGGGCGCTCCGTCCGGTTCCCCCGTCCCGCCGGGTTGGTGCTATCGTAGTGCGCGCGATGCAGCGCTCCCGCTGGCCGACGAGACTGGCGGTCGTCACCGGCGTCGCCCTGATCTATTTCGCCGCCGGCAAGCTCGCCCTGCGCGTGGCGTTCGTGAACCCCAGCGCCTCGGCGGTCTGGCCCCCCACCGGGATCGCCCTGGCGTCGCTTCTCCTGTTCGGGTCCTACGCCTGGCCCGCCGTGCTGATCGGCGCCTTCCTCGTGAACCTGACGACGGCCGGCAGCGTCGCCACGAGTCTCGGCATCGCGGTCGGGAATACCCTCGAGGCGCTCGCGGGGACGTGGCTGGCCGGCCGCTTCGCGAACGGACGCCGCGCCTTCGATCAGCCCCAGGACCTTCATCGATACCTGCTCCTTGTGGGGCTCGTGTCCACGGCCATCAGCCCCAGCATCGGAGTCACCACTCTCTGCCTGGGCGGCTTCACCCGCTGGACCGATTTCGGGACGGTCTGGCTCACGTGGTGGCTCGGCGACGTGGGAGGAGCCCTGACCGTCGCTCCGCCGCTGATCCTGTGGGCCTCCCGGCCGAGTCCCGGATGGAGCAGGAGACGCATGGCGGAGCTGGGGGCCATCTTCCTGTTGCTGGCGCTGGTGGGCGAGCTCGAGTTCCTGGGGTACCTCCGACCGGAGCTCAGCCGATATCCCCTGACCTTCCTATGCGTCATTCCCCTGCTGTGGGCCGCGTTCCGCTTCGGTCCGCGCGAGACGGCGACGGCCGGGCTCGCCCTGGTGACGATCGCCGTCTGGGGAACCTTGCGCGGCCGCGGTCCCTATGCCGCCTACGGAAGCAACGCCTCGCTCCTCCTCCTGCAGGCCTTCCTGGTGGTCACCGTGGTGGTCGCGATGCGCCTGGCCGCGGGCGTCGCCGAGCGCCGGCGGGCGTACGAGGTTCTGCGAGAACAGGCGATCGAGCTGGCGCGGTCCAACGAAGAGCTGGAACAGTTCGCCCATGTCGCCAGCCATGACCTGCAGGAGCCGCTGCGCAGCGTGACGAACTTCGTGCAGCTCCTGGCCAGCCGCTACGGCGGCCGCCTCGACGCGGATGCGGACGACTTCATCCGCTTCACCGTCGAGGGAACGACCCGGATGGCGCGACTGATCGACGACCTCCTGGAGTTCTCGCGCGCCGGCCGCGCCGACAAGCCGATGGAGCCGACCGATTGCCGGGAAGTCCTCGCGAAGGTCCGGTCCAACCTGGCCGTCGCCATCAAGGAATCGGGCGCCGTCGTCCGTCACGACGGCCTGCCGACGGTGCGGGGCAATCCCACGCAGCTGACGCAACTGTTCCAGAACCTGATCGGCAACGCCGTCAAGTTCCGGGGGGCCGACCCTCCGGAGATCCGTCTCTTCGCCGAGCGGCGGGGGGACGAGTGGCTGTTCTCGGTGAGCGACAACGGCATCGGCATCGCCCCGGAGTACTCGGATCGGGTGTTCGTCATTTTCCAGCGCCTGCACGGACGGAACACCTACTCGGGAACCGGCATGGGCCTGGCCATCTGCAAGAGGATCGTGACGCGGCACGGGGGACGCATCTGGGTCGAACCGCGGCCCGGCGGCGGATCCATCTTCCGATTCACGCTCCCGGCCGCCGGGCCACCCTCCGGATAGCCGGGACGGGCGCTCCGATGTTGACCGGGGCCCGGTGGAACCTTACCATCTGCGGCGACGTGGACCTCTCTCCGGAAAAATCGACAGACGAGATCCCGGCCGCGGAGCAGGCCTCGTCCCGGGCGCTGCGGGCGCGGCTCGAGCGCCTGCGCTCCCGTCTGGGGCCGCCGCCGTCCTACTGGCTCACGCGCTTCGTGATCCTCCGCCTGCTCGGAGTCGTCTACTTCTTCGCCTTTCTGTCGCTGGCCATCCAGGTGCTTCCTCTCATCGGGTCGAACGGCCTCCTCCCCGCCGGCCTGTTCCTGCAACGGGCCGCGAGCTACTTCGGCTCCGGCTCCGCGGCCTTCGGTCAATTTCCCAGCCTGTTCTGGCTCGACGCCTCGGACCCGCTCCTCGTGACACTGGCCTGGGCGGGCCTGGGGCTGTCGATCCTGCTCGTTCTCGGATTCTCCAGCGCGATCCTCCTCGTGGCCCTGTGGGCCCTCTACATGTCCTACGTGCACATCGGTCAGGACTGGTACGGCTACGGCTGGGAGATTCAGCTCCTGGAGACGGGCTTCCTGGCCGCCTTCCTCTGTCCCCTCATCGACCCCCGGCCCTTTCCCCGGAGGCCGCCCCCGGTCCCGGTCATCTGGCTGTTCCGGTGGCTGGCGTTCCGGATCATGCTGGGCGCGGGGTTGATCAAGATCCGCGGCGACGAATGCTGGCGCGACCTGACGTGCCTCTACTACCACTACGAGACGCAGCCGATCCCGAACCCCCTGAGCCGTTACCTGCACTTCATGCCGAAGTGGTTCCACCGGGGCGGCGTCGTATGGAACCACATCTGCGAGCTCATCGCACCGTGGTTCGGCTTCGGCCCCAGGCACCTCCGCCACCTGGCCGGCGTGCTGATGGTCACCTTCCAGATCATTCTGATCCTGAGCGGCAACCTGTCGTTCCTGAACTACCTGACCATCGTGCCGATGATCGCTTGCCTCGACGACTCGTTCCTGCGCAAGTTCCTTCCGGGAGCGCTGGTGCGCCGCGCCGAGGGGGCGGCGGCGCGGGCCGAGAGCTCCACGGCGCAATCGATCGCCGTCGGCCTTCTGGTCATCGGGGTGGCGCTCCTCAGCATCTATCCCGTGCGTAACTTAATGTCGAGCCACCAGGCGATGAACACCTCCTTCGATCGTCTGAACCTGGTGAACACCTACGGCGCCTTCGGCAGCGTCGGCAAGGAGCGCCACGAGATCGTCTTCGAGGGGACGGACGATGCGACGATCACCGACACCTCCGTGTGGAAGGAGTATGAGTTCAAGGCGAAGCCCGGCGATCCGGCCCGGCGCCCCGCGATCATCGCCCCGTACCAGCCGCGCATCGACTGGCAGATCTGGTTCGCCGCCATGTCGGCCCCCGCGCGGTATCCCTGGACCGTCCACCTGATCTGGAAGCTCCTGCACGGCGACGCGGGCGCCCTGAGCCTGCTCGCGAACAACCCCTTTCCCGACCACCCGCCGCGCTTCATCCGGGCCAGGTACTACCGCTACGAATTCGCTCCGCCCGGCAACAGCGAAGGGGTCTATTGGCGCCGCACTCCGCTCGGGATCTGGATCCCGCCGCTCTCGGCGGACGACGAGCGACTGCAGCGCTTCCTGTCGGATCATGGCTGGCTGCCGACCCCGTCGCGCCCCTAGGACTGCGTCCACACCGCGTTGACTCCCTGACACGGGGTGTTCCCTCCGCGACACGGCACCGGTCCGAAAACCCCATGGCGAGTCATGGCACCGGACTTGCGATGACCGTCCCGGAACCCGACGGAGGGATCACCGATGCCGCGCACAAAGGAAGACCGCCACCCCCTGCGGACGTTGTTCGAGATGCTGCTGGTCCTGGCCATCCTCTGGAACGTGATCGTGCCGGCCCTCGCGGAAGACGCCGAAGCGGAGCGCGCGTCACCGCTCCGTCTTTCGGAAGCCGGATCGGGCGCGCTCCTGCGAAAGACGCCGGACGGCCTCGCTCCCCTGCCGATCCTCGGCCTCGAGGTGAGGCTCGAGGTGACGGGGATCCTCGTGCATGGGGTCGTCACCCAGAAGTTCCTGAACCCCACCCCCGATGTGATCGAATGCGTCTACGCCTTTCCGCTCCCGGAGCGCGCGGCGGTGCATCGCATGGAGATGCGCATCGGCGAGCGCCGCATCGTCTCGATCATCAGAGAAAAGGAGCAGGCCAGGACGATCTACGAGCAGGCGCGGCAGGAGGGACGGAAAGCGGCGCTTCTCGAGCAGGAGCGACCCAACCTGTTCACCACCTCGGCGGCGAACGTGAACCCCGGCGAGTCGGTTGCGATCGAATTGGAGTACCTTCAAGAGATCGACTACCACGACGGGGAGTTCGGCCTGACCGTTCCGCTGACGATCACGCCCCGCTTCCTGACCAACGCCGCCGGCGACGCCGAACGGATCGGCGCGCCGTTCGCGCGCCCCGGGAGCGCCGCCTTCCCGCGCGCCGATCTCGAGGTCCGAATTCATCCCGGCTTCCCGATCGAGACAGTCGAGAGCGCGTCCCACCCGATCCGCACCCATTGGGACTCCGACGCTCTCGTGGTGGAGCCGGAAGGAAAAACCGTGGCGGCCGACCGCGACTTCCAGCTGCGCTGGCGGCCGCTCCTCGCCGGCGAGCCGCGCGCCGCCCTGTTCCTCGAAGATCGCCCCGAGGGCCGCTACGCTCTGGCGATGCTCCTCCCTCCGCTCGGGGACGTCGGAGCGGGGCGCGGCCTGCCGACCGAGACGCTGTTCATCATCGACGTGTCCGGATCGATGGCGGGCCCTTCGATCGAGCAGGCGCGCGCGGCGCTCGTCGCCGCCCTCGACCGCCTGCGCCCGGAGGACACCTTCGACATCCTGTCCTTCAGCGAGAGGGTGACCCCGTTTCGCCCGACCTTCGTCGTCGCCTCGGGGGCCAGCCTGGACGAGGCGCGAACCTGGACCCAGTCGCTTCAGACGGAAAGCGGGACGCGCATCGATCTCGCCCTCGCGGCCGGTCTGTCCCTGGTCCGGTCGTCCCGGTCCTCCCGGGTGCAGCGCATCATCTTCCTGACTGACGGGGCCGCCGACAACGAGGACACGATCCTCCG
>DATFVU010000285.1:0-2894 GCA_035260145.1 Candidatus Polarisedimenticolia bacterium
CTCGACTCCGAGATCTGGAAGACCGACGACGCCTCGCGGCTCCTCAGCCGGAACGAGGGGGAGGCCGCTCCGGCCGCGCACCTGAGGCTCTGGGCCGCCGGCGACTTCACGACGCAGCTGCAGGGGTTCGTCATGGGCTACGCCCAAAGCGGCAAGGGGACCGAGGAGGGCACGACGGAGACGGAGCTCGAGCAGGCCTACCTGCGCTACTCCGTCGAGCCGCCGCTTCGCATGATGTTCGAGGCGGGAAAGATGACGATGCCGATCGGCAACTTCTCCCGACGGTATCTGTCGAACGTGAACCCGCTCATCGGCGCGCCCGACAGCTACAGCGTCACCTACCCGCTCGGCGTTCAGGTGAGCGGCCAGGCCGCCCGGTTCGACTTCCGCGCCTCCCTTCTGGACAAGCCTTTCGTCAACGAAGGGTATGTGCCGGAGGGCATCGGCCAGGCCCTGCGACCGGCCCTGGCGGTCGGCGTCACGCCGGCCGTGGGGACACGGCTCGGCGCCTACGCCACGCGCGGCCCCTACCTGGGCCCGAGCATCTCTTCGATGCTGCCCGCGGGCGCCGAATGGCGCGATTTCCGGCAGGTGGTCTACGGGGCGGACGTCCAGTTCAGCCGCGGTTACTTCGAGCTCAACGGCGATTTCGCCCGGTCGTCGTACGAAGTGCCGGGGGTGCCCCAGAGCGTCCGCGGCACCGCCTGGTTCATCGAGCCGAAGTACACCTGGACTCCGCGCTTCTTCACGGCGCTCCGGCTCGAGCGCAACGACTATCCCTACATCATGCCGATCAACCCCTTCTACTGGCTCCACAGCAACGCCGATCTGTTCGACGTCGAGGCGGGCGCCGGCTATCGATTCGGCCCCGGCACGATCCTGAAGGTCGCCTACCGGCGCGATTACTGGAGGGTGGACCCAAGCGTCTCGTACATGTTCCCCGACGGCTACTCGTTCTCCGCCCAGCTCTCCTACCGCTTCGACGTGAACTCCTGGTTCGAGCGGCCGCGCTAGCCCCGCCCCACCGCCGCTCGCTCACGGACCGCGAGACACGTATACTCGAAGGCGGTGGCCGCTTCATGAATCCGCGTCCGCAGTCGGCTGGAAGCGATCCGGGGACGATGCCCTGCCCGGCGTGCGGCGGGGCGACGGAGCTCCGCAAGTGCAAGGAGGTCTGCCGTCGCTGCGGGGCCCTCGTGCAGAACTGCAGCGGCGACTGAGGCTGCGCCCGGACCGCCTCGCCGTCCCCGCTGGCGAATCACTGACGGACGTGAGACACTTGCTGTTCGCGGGATACGAGCGGGGGGTATCGCAACATGGGCCGCTTCCTGATCCACTGGCTGAGCACGGCGCTGGCGCTTTTGGTGTGCTCGAGCATCCTGCCGGGGGTGCACGTCGACTCGTACACGACGCTGGCCGTGGCGGCCCTTGTTCTCGGGTTCATCAACGCCGTCATCCGTCCCATCCTGCTGTTCCTGACTCTGCCGATCACCGTTCTGACGCTGGGCCTGTTCTATTTCGTGGTCAACGGGCTGGCCTTCGCATTGGCGGCCTGGGTCGTTCCGGGGTTCGACGTCGATTCGATCGCCTGGGCGATCCTGGGATCGATCGTCGTCACCCTGTTCTCGTGGTTCGTCGGATCGTTCGGGCGGCCTCCGGACATGCCTCAGCGCTGAGGCTCGCGCCCGCATCGGCGGAAATTCCACATGAAACATGAGGTTCTGGACGCCCTGTTGGCCCGGCGCCGGCCGGTGCTGCTCGACGGCGCCACCGGCACGGAGCTGGCGCGGCGGGGCGTGGACACGACGTTGCCGCTGTGGTCCGCGCGCGCCCTGTTCGACGACCCGGGGCTCGAGACGCTGACGAAGATTCATCAGGACTACGCGCGCGCGGGCGCCGAGGTCCTGGTCACCAACACCTTCCGCACCACGCGCCGCGCGCTCGAACGGGCGGGAAAGGGGGGCGCCTGGCGCGAGGCGAACCGGCGGGCCATTGCGTGCGCGCGCCTCGGAGCCGCGGCGGCGGGCCGCCCCTGCCTCGTCGCCGGCGGCCTCGCGCCCCTCGAGGACTGCTACCGGCCCGACCTGGTCCCCGATGCAGACGTCTGCGCTTCGGAGCACCGGATCCAGGCCGCGCTGCTCGCGGAGCTGGGCGCCGATCTGCTGTTCATCGAGACGATGAACAGCGGGCGCGAGGCGGAAGCGGCGCTCCTGGCGGCGCGCGAAACCGGTCTGCCCGTCCTCCTGAGCCTCTGTCCGCGCGAGCCGCGGCACCTGCTCTCCGGCGAGCCTCTCGACGAGGTCGTCAAGCACCTGGCCGGGTTGGGAGGAGAGGCGCTGCGCGCGATCCTGGTCAACTGTGCAACGCCCGAGGCGATGCAGGTCGTTTTTCCGCCCTTTATGAGGGCGGCGCCGGGCCTGCCTCACGGGCTGTACGCCCACCTCGGGGAGCCGGACGAAGTGACCGGCTGGCGGCTTCCGGAGAATCACGAGCCCCAGGCGTACGCGTCCTGGATGCGCCTGAGGCTCGACGAGGGAGCGCGCCTGATCGGCGGCTGCTGCGGCACGACTCCGGACCACACGGCGGCGCTCGCGCGCCTCGTCGATTCCATCCCCTCCTGACGCTTCATGGACGGCCCCGCGCGGCCGCTCATCCCGTCCAGGCGAATCGCACCTTGACCACCAACTGGTCGCCCACGGGCTCGAGCCCGGCGCTCCCTTCGCCCACCGGGTGCGTCCAATGGCGGTTCCACACGACGAACAGGTCGTTGCCTGGGCGGAAGGTGTAGCGCAGCCGCGCGTTCATCCCCAGGTCGCGTGTGATGGAGTCGTACTGAAAATAACCGAACAGCAGAAGGCGCGGCGAGAAGGCGAAGACGTTCTGCATCTGGTACA
>DATFVU010000286.1:0-7266 GCA_035260145.1 Candidatus Polarisedimenticolia bacterium
CTGCGCCGGTTCCGTTCGATTCAGGTGACGCCGAGGCTGCCCACCTCCACCGTCGAGGACGTCTGATCCGGGTCAGGCGGTGAAGCCGTGTCGCTCCAGATTCTCGGGCGAGATGAGACCCTCGTGAAGGGCGGTCGCCACGAGGGCGCCCGAAAATCCCGCATCGCGCAGCCGGAGAAGATCGTCCAGCGAGGCGATGCCGCCGCCGGTCATGATGTCCAGGTCGGACGCGAGGCCTCGCAGGCGGATCAGTCGGTCGAGCGGCAGGCCGCTCGAGGTTCCGACGCGATCGAGCAGCAGCAGGATGACCGATCGAAAGCCGCAGGCGCGCGCCCTCATGAGGATACGCTCCTCGCCGAGCGACGCCAGCGCGCCGCTCTTGCTTACCACGCCACCGGCGCGAAGGTCGAGGCTCAGCACCGCCCCCGGGACGCACGGCGCGCTCGGGGCCCGCAGGTCTTCGATCGAGCGCAGGGTCTCGGTCGCGATCACGGGCACCAACCGCCCGTCGCGTCCTCCGCGCGAGACCGCCACGGAGTCGGACAGGCCCCCGTCCCATAGGAAGCGCGCGTCGGGAGCATGGGCCATCAGGACATCGAGAACGGCGTCGTTGTCGCCGCGGCCCGTGATGCGATCGAGGTCGGCGATGTAGACGGTGTCCGGGCGTAGCGCCGCACGATAGGCCGCCAGAAGGGCGGCCGGGTCGCCGGCGGAACCCGGGGCCAGGACGCTCCGGACGGGGACGTAACGCTCGCGGGCGCCCGCGCGTCCGCGCACGGCTCTCCCGTCCCTCAGATCGATCACGGGTATAATCCGCACGTCGATGTCCTCCGCCGATCGAGGAAGCTCTCCGCGAGGCCGCGACGGTCCCGCGGAGACGATTCTCCCATGAGGATCGCCGTCCTCGAGCACTTCACGTCCCTTCCTCGTGAGGCGAGTGCTTGCGCCCTGCTCGCCGAGGGGCGCGCCATGCGGGACGCCATCGTCGCGGACCTCCGCCGGATCGATGGGGTCGCCGTCGAGGTGGTCCATCGCCAAAGCGACTTCCTGGCGGCGTTGCGCCAGGCCGACGCCGCGCTTCTGATCGCCCCGGAGGAGAACGAGGTTCTGGCGCGTCTCAGCCGCCTGGTCGAGCGGGAGCGACGCATCCTGCTCGGCCCCTCGTCGTCGGCGGTGAGCGGACTTTCGGACAAGCTGGCCACGGCCCGTTGCCTCGCGGCGTCGGGCGTCGCGACACCGGACACCCGGGCGGTGCCGTTCCGATCGCCCGGGCGCCTGTTCGAGGCCTCCCCTCCGTTCGTCGTGAAGCCCCGCGTCGGCTGTGGCGGGCGGGGCGTGTCGATTGTGCGCCGCAGGTCCGAGGCCGCCGCCGCCCTCGCCGCCGTGCGACGGGCGACTCGACGTGCCGATTTTCTGCTGCAGGCGTTCGTCGAAGGGGAAGCGGCCAGCGTGTCGCTCATCGTCTCCGGGCGCCCGCTCGATCTCGGGCTGAACAGGCAGAGGCTGGCCCGGGGCGCGAGGCCCGCGTATCTCGGGGGCGAAACCTTCTGGCCGCACCCGCGATCGCGCGAGGCGATCGCCGTCGCGCGGGAGGCGATCACGGCGCTGGCGCGCGCCCGCGAGGGCGTGCGCGGCTACCTCGGGGTGGACCTCGTCCTCGGTCGCGATGGCGCGACCGTGATCGAGGTGAACCCGCGCCTCACGACGTCCTACGCGGGGCTCCGTCGATCGATAAGGGAAAACCTCGCGGGACTCATCCTGCAGGCCTCGGCCGGCCGCGCGCTCCCGGAGCGTGTCACGTCCGTCGGACGGTGCCGCTTCGGTGCCAACGGGTCGATCGCGATGCGGAGGGAGGGATGGGACACTATTTCGGCTGGGACATCGGCGGCGTCCATCTGAAACGGGCGAAGCTGACCGCGGGACGGGATGGCGCGTCGATCGATATCCGGCTGCGGCCGTTCGAGATCTGGAAAGATCCGTCGAGCCTGGCGGAACACCTGCGTGCTCTCCTCGATGATTCGACGGGGGAGCACGCGGTGACCATGACGGCCGAGCTCTCGGACGTCTTCGCGTCGCGCGCGGAGGGGGTGCGGAGCGTTCTGCGGGCCTGCGCCGACGCGATCCCCGGTCCTCTCAAGGTCTTCGACCTGAGCGGCGCGTTCGTCTCGCTCGACCGGGCCTTCGAGCGGCCGCTCGAGGTGGCCGCCGCCAATTGGATGGCGACGGCCCGTCTGGTGGCGGGGGCCCGTCGCGACGCGCTTCTGATCGACGTGGGCAGCACGACCACGGACATCATCCCGATCGGCTCGGGCGAGCCGCGCCCGGCGGGCCGCGCCGACACGGAGCGCCTCGCCTCGGGAGAGCTGGTCTACTCGGGGATCCTGAGAACGTCCCCTTCGAGTCTTGCCGACGCGGTGCCGCTGCACGGCGCGTGGTGCCGCGTGTCGTCCGAGCACTTCGCGATCATGGCGGACGTCTACATGGTCCTGGGTGCACTCGCCGAGAGTGACTACACCGTCCCGACTCCCGACGGTCGCGGCTGCAGCCGGGACGACGCGATGGCCCGGCTGGCACGAGTCGTCTGCGGAGAGGCGGCATCGATCGGACCCGCCGCCATCCGGACAATCGCCCGTTTCCTTCACGAGCGCCAGATCGCACGGATATCGGAGGCGATCCTCCAGGTCCTGTCCCGGCCGGCGTGGGTCCGGCCGCCCGTGGCCGTCACGGCCGGCGCCGGCGCGTTCCTCGCGGAGACCGCGGCGCGCCGCGCCGGTCTCGAAACGACCCCGCTCGCGGCTCTTTTGCCGCGCCTCGGCGGAGAGTCCTGGCCGAAGGCCGCCCCCGCGGCGGCGATCGCCGTCTTGCTGGCGGAAGAAAAGGAGGCGCTTCGTTTCACGACCTGAGGCCGCGACCACGACCCGCCCTTTCTTTAAATTGACAGAAGCGACCTTGCGACGTAGTAAGGCGGGCAGATCATCAAGCTTCGCCAATCGGATTCGACGGGGAGGGTCGCCGCTTGCGGAGCGGCTCGCCGTTTCGCTGGGATCTGCTGCTCAAGGTCGGGGGGAGCCTCGGCCGAAGCGATGCCTTGCGTCCGCTCCTGCAGCGGATCTCGCTTCTGGCGCACCGCCGCCGGCTGCTGGTCATTCCGGGCGGCGGAGAGTTCGCGGACCTGGTGCGCGGCCAGATGGCACGGCTGCGGATCGACGAGAAGACCGCGCATCACATGGCCCTTCTGGCCATGGATCAGTACGGCCTGCTCCTGTCGTCGCTGAGCCGGCGCGCCGCGGGGGTGGACAACCTGCGCGCGGCCGAGCTGGTGGCGGAGGCGGGCCGCGTCCCGATCCTCCTCACCGCGTCTTTGATCCGGGGCGAGGCGGGGCTGGAGCGATCCTTCCGGCTGACATCCGACTCGATCGCGGCGTTCCTCGCGGGGCGATTGCGCTCGACCCACCTCGTTCTGCTCAAGAGCGTGCGCAAACACTCGGAGCGGATCCGTGATCGCGCCTCCGCAGAGGCTCTCGTTCGTCGAGGCGTCGTCGATCCACTCTTCCCGGAGATGCTGCCCGCCCACACCACCGCGTGGATCCTCTGCGGCCGACGACCCCAGGAGCTCGATCGGTTCATGCCGGTGGTTTCGAGGTCGGCCACGCGCCGCCGGTCCATCGGCCTGCGGCGCCGCGCCGAGCCCCGCCCGCGCCCGCAAGGGCTGCGCGGAACGACCTGAGCCTCGAGGCATCCAGCCGTCCGCTCCGTCCCCCCGCGCAGATGGCCCCGCGCACGCCCACCACGTCCGGTCCCAGCTCGAGCAGAAGCGGCGCCTGCGCCAGGCCGAGCGAGCCGGCGAGACCGCATAGAAGACCTCTCCCGCGACAATCGGCGATGAAACGCGCGATCGACTCCGCATCCAGGTGATCGAACAGGGTCCTGCCGTCCTTCAGGGCGGTATCGATGAGACACCCCTGCGCTCCGGCGCTCTGAGCCACGCGGGGGAGGATCCGGGGCTCGAGGGCGCCGAGAGAGCTCGCCTCGGCGTAGGAGGCGGCGATGACGCCCACGTGAGGCGCCGCCTCGCGCGCCGCCCGTACCACTGCGGCCAGAAACCTCCGCGACTCGCTTTCGCCGCGAAGCTCGCGCAGGCCGACCTTGAGGTAATCGACGCCGCACGCCGCGGCGCCGGCGGCCGCGAGGGCGAACGTCCCGGGCAGGTTCGTCGCGTCGCCCAGAGCGGCGCTCACGCGCGGCCGCCGCGGCCCGTCGCCGACCTGGGCGCCCCGCTCCGATTCGTCGTCGCGCATGCGCACGACGGCGCGCAGCACGTCCGGCGCGCAGGCCCCCAGCGATCCCTCGCGCGGATCCTTGAGATCGAGGATGTCGGCACCGCAGTGCAGGGCGACGGCCGCCTCCTCGGGTCCGAGGACGCTGGCCAGAAGGAGGGGCGACGACCGGTTCGACGGCAATTTTGACCCCCGAGGTGCAGTATGCTAAGAAGGACCGTCGCTCAGCTTATATCGTGAAACCGCGGGCGTGACCCAATTCGGGCTGGCTCGGCGCCGCTCCCCGGGGCGCGGGCGCCGGCCGCCATGTCGAGGAGGAACCGAATGAAAGACATCATGATCGGTGAGTCTCTGATCGGAGACGGCAACGAGGTGGCGCACATCGACCTCCTGATCGGTCCCAAGAGCGGCCCCGTCGGCGTGGCCTTCGCCAACGGCCTGGTGAATCAGAACCAGGGGCACACGGCCCTCCTGGCGGTGCTGGAGCCGAACCTGATCCCGAAGCCCGCGACGATGATGATGAACAAGGTCACCATCAAGGGGGCGAACCAGGCGGTGCTGATGTTCGGACCGGCGCAGGCGGCGGTCGCCAAGGCGGTCGCCGATTCGGTGGCCGACAACATCATCCCGCAGGCCGAGGCGGAGAACCTGGTCGTCGTGGTCGGCGTCTTCATCCACTGGGAGGCCAGCGACAAGAAGAAGATCTACGACTACAACTACCGCGCCACCAAGGAAGCGATCGCGCGCGCCATGAAGGGCGAGCCCAGCGTGAAGAGCATGCTGGCGGGGAAGGACAAGGCGAAACACCCGTTCGCCTGAGGCGCAGGGACGGTGGAGAGGAAGCGCCTCCTGTATCTCGTCTCGTCGGATCCGCGCGTCAGCCCGTTCGACATCAACATGGCGTACGACGCCGGCTTCGACGCCGTCGTCCCGTACGGCTCCGTCGACGCCGCGTCGGTGCCGGGCCTGGTGCAGGACGTGATGTTCTCGCGCGGGGCGAAGGGCGCGCGCTTCTCCTCCCTGTTCTTCTCCAGCTCGAGCGTCCGCGTCGCTGAAGCCATGCTTCAGGCGGCGCGCAAGACGCTGTTCCCGCCGTTCGTCATCGGGCTGATGGTCGACCCGAAGGGCGGCTATACGACCGCGGCGGCGCTTCTGGCGCGCGCGGCGACCGTTTGCCGCTCGAAGGGCATCGGAGAAACGACGCCGCTCCGGGTCCTGGTGGCCGCCGGCACCGGCGGAGTTGGAAAAGCGTCGGCCGCCCTGGCGGCATTGGCCGGCGCATCGGTCACGCTCACGTCGCGCAGCGCCGCTCTGGCGGAGGCGGCGGCGGGCGAGGTGAAAACGCTCTTCGGTGCCACCGTCGAGCCCAGGGCCGCCCCCGCCGAGGCGGAACTCGCGCTCCTGGCGGCGAAGGCCGATGTCGTGCTGGCGACCGGCGCCGCGGGCGCTCAACTTCTGTCCCGGCGGTCCATCGAGGCGCTCAAGGGCCCCAAGGTCCTGGCGGACGTCAACGCCGTCCCGCCGCACGGCCTCGAAGGCGTCAGGCCGCAGGACAACGGCACCGAGATCTCCCGGGGTCTGTTCGCCGTGGGGGCCATGGCGGTGGGGGATCTCAAGTTCAAGGTCGAGTCGTCGCTCCTCAAGGATCTGCTCGGCGCCGAGTCGCCTCCCGTGATCGACCTGGAGGCGGCGCGCCTCAGGGCGCGCGAGCTCGAGGAAAGTCGATAGGCGGGCCGCGAGGGGACGCCGCCCGCGGGCGCCTGCTGCTCCTGGGGGTCAGCGTCCGGGCGCTGGCATCGTCAATCCTGCGCAGCCGCCAGGCGGCGCAGCGGTTCCCGGGCGGCTTCCTGGCGCTCGACTATTTCGGTGACGCCGACCTTCTGGCGCTCGCGACCGGCCACCCGATCCGCGCGCTGTCGCTATCGCGCGAACTCGGTCGCCCGCGCACCCTCCTGGCGCTGGTGCGCGCGGCGCTCGCTCTCGACTGGCAGGCGATGGTCTACGCCGGCGGGCTCGAGAATCGTCCCGCGCTTCTAAGGCGGCTGGGGCGACGGGGCGTCATCCTGGGGAACGGGCCGGAGGTCGTCGAGGCGGTCCGGGATCCCGCCGTGTTGTTTCCGTTCCTGCGCCGATCGGGAATTCCTCACCCGGCCACGTTCATGGGACGCCCCGACCTCGCATCCGCGATCGCGGCGCGCCTCCTCTGGAAGCCGGCCCGATCGGGCGGAGGCAACCGGATCCGCCGCGCGCTCCCGCGCGAGCGGCGGCCGCGCGGCTTCTATCTGCAAACGTCCCTGCGTGGCGCTCCCGGCTCCGCCTCCTTCGTGGCGGGTGCCGGCGGGGCCGTGCTCCTGGGCGCGACCGAGCAGCTGGCCGGCTGTCGCGAGCTCGGCGGAAGCGATTTCCGCTACGGCGGAAACATCGCGGGTCCGGTGCCATGTCTCCTGTCACGGGACTCCGTCGCCGTCCTCACGGACGCGGCCTCCGCCCTGGCGCGGCACTTCGGCCTGCGCGGGCTGTTCGGCATCGACTTCATCCTGAGCGCGGGGGTCCCTCACGTCATCGAGATCAACCCCCGCTACACGGCATCGATGGAGCTGTTCGAGGACCTGTCGGGCGTTAGCCTCCTGGACGCACACCTCGTGGCGATCGAGGGCGGGCCGCTGCCACCCGGGCCGCCGCCCGTGCTCCGGTTCCTGGCCAAGGGCGTCCTGTATGCCACTCGGGGCGTGCGCTGGACGTCGAGGGGGATCGACGAGAAGATCGACGTCCGCGATCGTCCGGCCGAAGGGGAGAGCATCGGTCCGGGCCGGCCGATCTGCACTCTCGTGACTCCCGGCGCCTCGGCCGAGGAGTGCCGGCGCCGTCTGTTCGAGGCCGCCCGTCGCGTCCGCCGGGCGCTGCGTCAGGACGGCGATCCGGCGCGCGCCCTTCATCGTCGCGACGTTGCGCCGGGGTCCATGCTAGGATAGTGCGCAACGCCCGTCAG
>DATFVU010000287.1:0-12635 GCA_035260145.1 Candidatus Polarisedimenticolia bacterium
ATGGTCGGCCCGGACGAGACCGCCAGCATGATCCGGTTGTTCGTCGCGGCGAAATTCACGATGGCGGCGAACCAGCGACCCGAGAGCCGGTCGTAGCGGATCTCCGGATCGGTCACGTCCTCTCCTCCCCGCACCGGGTCCCAGAAGGACGTGTCGTCCGCATTGAGGCCGCCGACGGCGCCCGTCTTGTCGAACACTTTGACGCGGCCGTTGACGTGGACCAGGATCTGCGTCGGCCCGACGTCCCCCATGCTGTCGGGCGGGATCCAGGGAGACTCTCCGAGCGCGGTCGCGACCGCAGGGAAGTTCGCCGACACAACCTGCGGTGAAAGGGGGATCAGCGCCGCGGAATACCCTTGCGGCTGCGGCGGCCAGGACGGCACGGCGGGCGCCAGCGGGTCCTGGGCCGGCACGAAGGGGCGCCGATGGGGCTCCTCTGCGTTGAAGATCACGGGCCGCCGGCCGAGTCCCCGGGCTTCCGCGCGCTTCATGATCGTCGCGACCGTCTCCGTGATCCCCTTCCCGCCGGTCGCCGGCCTCCCCACGATCCTACCTCCGTCCCCACCGCCGCCCGCGGAAGATGGGGCGGCCCCGTTCGGGGATCGGACGGGGGGTTCCGACTTCCCCACCGTCGCGACGGCGAACAGGACCGCGAGAGTGGCGACGACCGCCGCCGCGGCCGCGCGCGCCTGATGGCTCATGACTTTACACCTCGATCACACACCCCAGCCCGGCGGGTCCACCAAGCCTGCCAGGGGAGCGTCCGAATGATCACAAGGGTGATATACGGCCTCAGGCTCGGGGTGTCAACGAGGTATTCGCCCGCGCCGGCTATTCGTACCCCTCGAACAACTGGAGCGTCATGCCGCTCCGCGAGTCAACTCAATTCCCGGAGGGCGTCTCGCCGATTAGCTCCCGCACCGCTTCACCGAACTGCCGCGTGTGGCCGTCGATCTCCTCGACAGTCGTCCCCGGGGCGATCAGGGCCATGTTGTGGAACGGGGTCATCAGGATGCCGCGGTTCAGGGCGTAGAGGTGGAGGAAGCGCTCCAGCTCGAGGTCCATCGACGCCTCGGCCTCCGATCCGTTTCTCGAGGGCACGGGGCGGAACTGGTACTCGGCCCGGTTGCCGAGGCGGACCACGTGCCAAGGGAGGCCATGGGTTCGGATGACGCCCGTCACGCCGTCCGTGAAGCGCTCCGCCAGGGGGATCGTCTCCTCGTAGAAGCGGGGCGTCAGCACGCGCTCGAGCGTGGCGCGCATGGCGGCCAGGGCCAGCGCGTTCCCCGACAGGGTGCCGCCGATGCCGCTGACGTCGGCGTCCTCCACCCGGATTCCGGCGGCGGCGCGGCCGGCGAGATCGGCGCTCACGCCGTAGGCCGCGGCCGGGACGCCGCCGGCGATGGGCTTGCCGATCGTCAGGATGTCCGGCTTGAGTCCGTGGGCCGCCGTGTACCCTCCCGGGCCGGCGCAGATGGTGTGGGTCTCGTCGACAATCAAGAGAGTTCCGGTGCGCCGGGTGAGGTCGCGCAGCGCCTCGTGGTACCCGGGCTCGGGGAGGATCATCCCGACGTTGGTCATGGCCGGCTCAGCCAGAACGCAGGCGACGTCGCCGGGGAGGAGCGCCCGCTCGAGAGCGTCCGGGTCGTTGAACTCGACGGCGCGCGTCGTGGCGGCCGGATCGACCGGCGGCCCGAAGCTGCTCTTCTTGGGCACGGTCCTGCCGTCTCTGAGCGAGATGAACGTCTCGTCCACGGTGCCGTGGTAGCAGCCGTTGAACACCAGCACGAACTTGCGGCCGGTGATGCCGCGGGCCAGGCGGATGGCGAAGCGGTTGGCGTCGGTCGCGGTCATGGCGATCTGCCAGGCCGGGAGCCCGAAGCGGCGCTGCAGCTCTTCTCCCACCCAGACCGAATCCTCCGTCGGCAGCATGTAGGTGACGCCCCGCCGGACCTGCGCCGTCACCGCCTCGACCACCGCCTCCGGCGAGTGACCGGTCATGGCGCCGGTGTCTCCGAGGCAGAGATCGAGGTAGCGGTGCCCGTCCACGTCGGTGAAATGAGGCCCGCGCGCCTCCCGGACGAACAGCGGGAACGGTCCCGACCAGCGGACCATCCAGTTCATCGGCACGCCGCCGAGAAGCGAGGCGCCGGCGCGCTCGAACAGAGCGCGCGACTTCGGGCGCTCCGCCGCGAAGCGCTCCGTCTCCCGCTGCATCAACCGGGCGAGCCGGGCTCTCGAAATCTCCGCCATGGTGTTCCGCCATGCTGCCACAGTTGCCTGTGCGGACGGAAGGGTCGTCCGTAATAAGATACCGGCCGTCCCGGAGGAGGGAGGAGCGGATGCGCGGCCTGGCGGGGAAGGGGGTCCTGATCACGGGTGGAGCGAGCGGCATCGGGGCCGCCACCGCGTCGCGCTTCCTGGAGGAGGAGGCGAAGGTCTGCGTCCTCGACAGGGACGCCCGGGCCAACGCGTCGATCTCCAAGAAACTTCCGGCCCTGACGGGGACGCTGACCGCGGACGTCGGCGATCTGAAGGAGGTCCGGGCGGCGTTCGCCGAGGCGGTGCGCCTCCTGGGGCGCGTCGACGTGCTGATCAACAACGCCGGCATCAGCATCCGCCATCCGTTCCTCGACATCACCTCCGAAGAGTGGGACCGCGTCGTCAACGTCGACCTGACCGGCGTCTTCTACGTCGCCCAGACGGCGGCGCGCCACATGGTCGAGAGCGGAAGCGGCGTCATCCTCCAGACCGCGTCGACCAACGGCATCGTCGGTCACCGGCTGTACGCCGACTACAACGCCTGCAAGGCCGGGGTGATCGAGCTGACGAAATCGATGGCCCTCGAGCTGGCGCCGAAGGTGCGGGTCAACGCCATCGCCCCCGGCTACGTCCTGACGCCGATGCAGCGGGCCGAGTACACGGACGCCATGCTCGAAGAGGTGAATCGGAAGATCCCGCTCGGGCGGCACGCGGCCCCGGAGGACATCGCGGCGCTGTTCGCCTTCCTGGCGTCGGACGACGCCTCCTACATCACGGGGCAGGTGATCGTCATCGACGGCGGGGAGACGGCCGGGGGGCTCGCCAGCCGATGAGCGCCCTGCGCGGGAAGGTGGCGTTGATCACCGGCGCGGCCTCGGGAATCGGCCGGGCGACGGCGTTTCTGTTCGCGCGCGAGGGGGCGGCGGTGGCGCTGTTCGACGTGGACGGGACCGGCGGTCGCGCGGTCGCCGAGGCGATCGAAGCGGAGAAGGGGCGGGCGCTGTTCGTGCATGGGGACGTGACGCGCGACGCCGATGTCCGGCGCGCCGTCGAGGAGACGACCGGTCGCCTCGGAGGGCTGCACATCCTGTTCAACAACGCCGGCATCATCCGCCGCACCACCGTCGCCGACACCACCGAAGAGGACTGGGACCGGGTGATCGCGGTGAACCTCAAAGGGGTCTTCCTCATGTCGCGCCACGCCGTTCCAGTGATGGCGCGGGCCGGAGGCGGCATCATCATCAACACTGCGTCGGTCTGGGGGCTCGTCGGCGGGATGCGCGCGGCCGCCTATTGCGCCTCGAAGGGGGCCGTGGTGCTGCTCACCAAGGCGATGGCCCTCGATCACGGGGCGCAGAACATCCGGGTCAACTGCATCTGCCCCGGCGACACCGACACGCCGATGCTGCGGCAGGAGGCGGGGATGCTGGGGGAGCCGATGGATCGCCACATGGCGCAGGCGGCCGACGTGCCGCTCCGCCGCGTGGCGCGACCCGAGGACATCGCGCAGGCGGCGCTCTATCTGGCCTCTGAGTCCTCGTCGTACATCTCGGGGGCGCCCCTCATCATCGACGGCGGTTTCGTGGCGGGCTGATGGATTCGGGGACGTGCCGGCGGATGGCCGGGAGTGGAGAGAGGAGATGCGCCTAGCGGGAAAGGTGGCCCTGATCACGGGGGGAACGTCCGGGATCGGCCGGGCGACGGCGGTGCTGTTCGCGCGCGAGGGGGCGAGGGTCGCCCTGACCGGGAGGGACGAGGTGCGCGGGCGCGTCGTCCTGCACGAGATCAAGAGCGCGGGCACGGAGGGGATCTTCGTGCGCGCCGACGTGCGTCTGGCCGACGACTGCCGCCGCGCCGTCGACGAGACGCTGAAGGCTTTTCAGCGGCTCGACATCCTGTTCAACAACGCCGGCGTCTTCTTCCCGCACACCGTCCCCGACAGCACTGAAGAAGAGTGGGACGAGACGCTGGACGTGAACCTGAAGGGGACGTACCTGATGTCGAAGTCGGTCCTCCCCCACATGATCGAAAAGCGCTCCGGTATCATCGTCAACAACAGCAGCGGCTGGGGGCTCGTGGGCGGCGACGCCGCGGCCGCCTACTGCGCCTCCAAGGGGGGTGTCGTTCTGCTCACCAAGGCGATGGCGATCGACCACGGGCGGCAGGGGATCCGGATCAACTGCGTCTGCCCGGGGGACGTCGACACCCCGATGCTGCCGGAGGATGCGAAGCAGCGCGGCATCGAATGGGAGGAGTATCTCAAGGGGGCCGCCAACCGGCCGCTCGGCCGGGTCGGCAAGCCGGAGGAGATCGCGCGCGCGGTCCTGTTCCTCGCCTCCGACGACTCGACCTTCATGACCGGCTCGGCGCTGGTGGTCGACGGCGGGGGCTCGGCGGACTAGTCGCGCTCACCAGCGCATTTTCGGAGCGATGATCGTCTGGCCGCCGTCCACGAACAGGGTCGTGCCGGTCATGAAGTCACAAGCGTCCGAGGCCAGGAACAGGATCGCGGCCGCCACCTCCTCCGGATCCCCCGCCCGATTCAGGGCCCCCAGGTTCTCGATCGGCGTGCCGCGCGGCGGCAGGTCGCCCGTGGTCATGTCGGTGTGGATCCATCCGGGCGCCACGCCGTTCACGCGGATCCCCCAGTCGGCGAAGTCGATGGCCATCGACCGCGTCAGGCCGACGATGCCGGCTTTGGCGGCGTTGTAGCTCCCCCCCAGCGGATCGCACTCGAACGCGGAGGTGGAGGAGACGGTCACGATCCGCCCGGAGATCTTCGCCTCCCGCATGGCGCGCGCCGCGGCTCGGCCGCACAGGAAGGTGCCTCGCAGGTGGATGGCGATCATCCTGTCCCACTCGGCGACCGTCGTGTCGAGCAGGTTCTTGTAGGGGTCGGAGACCCCGGCGTTCGCCACCATCACGTCCAGCCGGCCGAAGCGTCGCGCGGTCTCCGCCACCAGGCGCTCGACCTCCGCCTCGGAGGCGACGTCGCACGCCAGCCCCTCGACCCGCCCCGAAGACGCCAGCTCCTTCACCGCCGCCTCCACCGATTCCTCGCGCAGAGACGCCAGCATCACGGACGCACCCTCCTCGAGAAGCGCCCGCGCCGCCGCCCGTCCTATGCCCCGCGACCCGCCGGTCACGATGGCCACTTTCCCTTTCAATCCGAGATCCATATCGATCCTCCCAGACGGCTCTTGTACCAAAGCGCGGCGCGGCAGGTCAACGCGCGACGGGGGCCGGCCGACGATGTGCTAAGGTCGTGGTCATGGCGATCTTTTTGTACGACATCTTCTGGTCGCACTATTGCGAGAAGGCGCGCTTCTGCCTCGACTTCAAGCGCCTGTCGTACACCATCGTGCGGGTCAACCCGTTCACACGGCGCCAGGTGATCGATCTCGGCGAGCGCGGCGACGTGCCCGTCCTCAAAGACGGCGATCGCGTGGTCCCGGGCACCGACGCGATCGCCGCACACCTGGAGGCGGCGTATCCGGACCCTCCCATGCTCCCGCATGATGCGCAGGCGCGCGCCGCCGTCCTGGAATTGACGAAGCGATGCGACGAGCGGCTCGGGCCCGACGCGCGGCGCGTCGCCTACCAGGTCGCGCTCGAGAACCCGGCGATGCTTCTGGGGACGATTCTGTGGAATCGGGCGCCGTACCGCTGGCTGAATCGACCGATGCTGCGTCTGGTCGAGCCGCGCCTGAGGCGCAAGTTCAAGATCTATCCGGATAACGTGCGGGAAAGCCGCGAGAGGCTGAAGACGATCCTTCCCGAGCTGCAGTCGAGATGCGCTCGAACCGGCTACCTGGTGGGGGACAGCCTGACGCTCGCCGATATCGCCGCGGTCTCCCTCCTGGACCCGCTCGAACTCGTCCCGGATTTCGTCCGGGATCCGGCCTACGCCCGCCTGTTCGCCTGGAAACGCGCGCTGGCGCGCGGATACGGCCGCCGTCAACGGACGCCCTGGATCTCCGGCGATCCGCCCCCGGGCTACCCGCAACGCCAATCGAAGCCCGCCTGAGACCGCTCTGTTGGCGCGGCCGAGTCAGGCCAGGGCCGTCACGGCCGCGCGGCGCAACGCTCGAGCAGACGATCCAGGACGTCGTCCTCGCTCGGAAGGCGCGTCTTCACGAGAGCCTTCAGGACGACGGTGACCCCATCGGAGCGCGCCGCCGTCCCTCCGGACGAGAGCCCCGGTGTGGCCGTCGGAATCCAGATGTCCGGGTCGTCCACGCCATGCGGCAGGCGGGGTCCGATCACGACGATTCGACGATCCGGCCGGCGGCGTCCGCGGACGGCCCGGCGCGGGCCGCCCGACGCATCATTATTCTTATGGGCCGCTTCGACCGAAAGGGCCCCCACCAGCACGAGAACGTCGGCGCCATCCGGGGCCAGCATGCGCGAGGCGTCGAACTCTCCCGCCGCGAAGCGCGGTGTTCCGGCCGCGAAGCCGACGGCGCGGGGGTAGCCCGTCAGCGCGGCGAGCGCCGCGACGGCCCCCGCCACGTTCCCTCCGGCCCCCAGCGGCCGGGCGACCGAGCGTGTGACGGCGTTCAGGTCACGGGCCAGGAGCGTCAGGGCCGAGATGATCGCAAGTCCCTGTGGCGAGGCCGCTGTGTTCGCATCCCAGACGATGGCCGAGTAGCGCGCCCCGCGGAGCCAGGACGCGACCTCGCCCAGGGGATCGTCCCGAGCCCGGTCCGGCCCGTCTCCCCCGGGCGCCCGGCCGCTCGCGAACTCCCGCAGAGCCAGGGCCGTATCCAGATCGGAGGCGGCCTCGAAGCGGAGGATCCGATCGGCCGGCGCTCCGGATCCGCCGGGCGGGGGAAGGAGAACAACCCGACGCGCGCCGTCGCGTGGGGCCCGCGCCCGTCGCGCGAACAGATCGGGGTGGCTCGTCCTCGGATCGCAGCGCCACAGAAGCAGCAGATCGGCGCGGTCCCGAATCTCTCCGAACGTGGCGGATGGGAGACCGAACGTCGACAGTGTCGCGAAGTCGGACTGGATCCTCTCCGCCCCCTCCACGTCGATCGCGGCCCCGAACGCGGACGCCAGACGGACGGCGCGCACCGCCGTGGACGAAGAGCTGCGCGACAACCCGAACACGAACGGGAATCGGGACCTCTTCAGCAGGCCGGCGGCAGCCTCGATCGCCCTTGCCGCCGGGACCTGCCGCCCTGTCGCACGCGCCCGGCCCTTCGCCTCGCGGTACAAGGCGACCTCCTCGCGACACGTCGGGCAGCCCCCTTCGGACGCGGCGAGCCGGCCACCGCGGGCCTCGAACGTCATCGGCGCGCAGGGGAGCCCGCAGAACCAGGGGACGAAACGAAGCGAGGCGGACATCGCCCGCTTGTATCACCGGGCGGGGCGGCAAGGCAACGCCGCGGGTCCGCCGATGGCGCCCGCCTGTGCAGGACCCTATATTGGGGCCCGTCGCACCCTGCCCGGAGTGTGTCCGACCGACAACGGCGGCAGCGGAGCGGGACGACGGAGCCTCCAGGATGGCCGGAGAACGATCCGCGTCGGGTCAGGGCAGCCTCGATCCCCGGTCCGCGCCCGCCCTGGGTCCCCTTCTGGCGCTCGGCACCGGTCTCCTCCTCGCCCTCCTGAGCGCGGTCCTGGTCCTCGCAGGCACCTCCGCCCTCGACCGGCGCGCCTTCGCGTCGATGCGCCAGCGCGGCATCGCCCTGGCGCGTCTCCTGGCGGTCGCGGCCGGTGAGTCTTCCGAAGGAAGCGGTGCCGCGGATCTGAAGGCGCTGCTCGAGCGTGTCACGGGCGACGGCGAGCTGGTGTACGCGGAGATCGTCGACGGGGAAGGGGCCGTCGTCGCGGAAGCCGGTGTCGCGGCCTCCCGTCCGATCTATGCCGCGCGCGGGCTGCCGGTGGCGCCCCTCGACCGGGATGATCGAATCGCCGGCTTCGGGGGCGAGCCGCTGTACCTGTTCACCTTCCCGATCGGCGCACGGGACCTCGGACCTCCGCCAGGCGACACCAAGGCCTCCGACGGCGGCCGGTTCGGTCCGCGGCCGGCCGGCGCTCTGCCTCGCGGCGCTCGGACGGCCGAGGGTGCCATATCCGGAGCGCGGGTTCCGCCCGGAGACGTGCGCCTGGCGTTCGCCGCGGCGCCCCTCGACGAGGCGCGCCGTGGCTTCGCCTGGCAGGGATCCCTGCTCGGCTGCATCGTCGTCCTGACGGGCGTGCTGGCCGTGCGGGTCGGCGTGATGCGCTTCCTCCTCCGCCCGGCCGCGCTCCGATCCAAAGACGAGTCCCGGCGTCTGGGCGAGGCGATGCAGGAGCTCGCGACGTCCACCTCGGCCGTCCTGACCGGGGCCGCGTCCCAGGAGGGCTCGATGCAAAGGACCCTGGCGTCCGCGGAGTCGATGACGCGCTCGCTCCGCAACCAGGTGGGCAGCGTCGCGGGCCTTTCGGCGACCTCCGAGGAGACCACGACCTCGATCCTGGCGATGGTGACCACCATCGAGGAGGTGGCCGGCCACGCCGACGGGCTGTCGATGTCGGTCGAGGACACGGCCGCGACGACCGAGGAGCTGGTCGCATCGATCAAGGAGATCGACCGGAACGTCGAGCTCCTGAATCGGTTCGTGGCGGAGACCTCCGAGGCGATGGCGCGCATGGAGCAGGTGATCGAGCAGGTGGAGCGCAACGCCGGCGACAGCAAGGCGATGTCCGAGCTGGTGGCCGAGAACGCCGAGAAGGGGATGCGCGCGGTGCTCCTGACCATCGAGGGCATGGACGGAATCCATGGCACCGTGTCGCAGACCCGCAAGGTCATCGAGTCGGTGGGCAGCAAGGGAAAGGAGATCGGCCACATCCTCAACGTCATCCAGGAGGTCACGGAACAGACGAACCTGCTGGCGCTCAACGCCGCGATCATCGCGGCCCAGGCGGGGGAGCACGGTCGCGGCTTCGCCGTCGTGGCGGAGGAGATCCGGCAGCTCGCGGAACGGACCGCGAGCAGCGCCAAGGAGATCGAGAACCTCATCGGCTCGTTTCAGTCCGAGACCGGGCGCGCGGTGGACGCCATGCAGGTGGGCACGCGCCGCGTCGAGGAGGGCTCGGAGCGCTCGCGCGAGGCCGGCCGGGCGCTGAAGGAGATCCTGGAGTCCGCCCGCCGCTCGTCCGACCGCGTCGGCCAGATCGTCGCGGCCACCCGCGAGCAGGCGCGCGGCAGCCAGGCCGTCGGTCTGGCGGTCGAGAAGGTGCGTGAGCTGGCCGGGCAGATCAAGAAGGCGACCACCGAGCAGACGCTGGGCTCGGAGCAGATCATGTCGGCGGTCGAGAACATGCGCGAGATGTCGGGGCACGTGAAGAGCGCCACCGCCGAGCAGACCCGCGGATCGCGCTCGCTCACGCACGCCATCGGAAACTTCAGCGGCATGATCGCCTCGATCCATCGCTCCGCCGCCGAGCAGGCCGAGACCTCGGACCAGGTGCTGAAGGGGCTCGCCGGTGTGGCCTCGGCCCTGACCGCGAACCTCGCCGCGGGACAGCGGCTGAAGGGCGCCCTCGACTCCCTCCGGGCACGGGCGGAAGCCGCCGCCGAAGGGATCGAGCCCTCCTGGCGCCGGCGCTAGGACGCACTCCCGGCCGTCCCCGCTGGACATCGTTCGCCGGCTTCCTGTAATATTCGGCCCGTTTCGCGCGGCGCGCAGCGACCGGCGTGCCCGCTTCGCGCGCGGACAACGCGGCGCGCATCGAGTCCCCAGGCGCAGTGAAACCTGCCCTCAGAATCGGCATCAGCCTCCTGCTGACCGTCTTCTTCATCTATCTGTTCGGCCGTCGATTCGACGTCCGCGCGGCGGTGCACGCCTTTCGCGAGGCGAGCCCGCTCCTGATCGGCGCCAGCGTCCTGGTCAACCTCCTCGCCTACCTGATACGCGCCTGGCGCTGGCGCGTGCTCATGACCCCGGTCAAGAAGAGCGTGGGGATGTACAACCTGACCTCGACCATGTTCATCGGGTTCATGATCTCGTTCATCGTACCGTTCCGCATCGGCGAGGTGGCGCGGCCGGTCCTGCTGGCGCGCCGCGAGAAGGTCAGCACCACGGCCACCCTCGCCACCGTGGCCCTGGAGCGCCTGTTCGACGTCCTGACCGTCATGGCGCTCCTCCTGGTGTTCGTGTTGACCGCCCGAGGCTCGGCCCTGGTGAGATCGTCGGAGAACGGCGGGACGGGCGGAGAGGCGTCGGACTACCTGCGTCACGCGATCGTGGCCACCGGGGCTCTCGTCGCCGTGGCCCTGCCTCTGGTCCTGGTCCTCGTCCTGTTTCCTGACTTCGTCATGAAGATCATGAAATCGCTCCACGGCAAGCGGCAGGGGGGCGCCGCCGCCAAAATAACGGAGGTTGTGGAGAAGCTGATCGCGGGGCTCGGCGTCATGCGGCACAAGCAGCAGCTGATCCAGAGCATCGCCCTGTCGTTTCTGATGTGGCTCGCCATCGACGTCTCGGTCCTCCTGGGGGTGCGCGCCTTCGGTCTGCCGCTGCGCTTCACCGACATGTTCCTGCTCATCGTGCCGCTCGGTCTCGGCATCGTCATGCCGACGCCGGGAGGGGTGGGTCCATACGAATTCCTGTGCCAGATCTCGCTGTCCGGATTCTGGGGGGTGTCCGAGGCGAGCGCCGGTGCTGTCGCCGTGACCCTGCACGCCGTCACTCTCCTGCCGACCATCGCCCTGGGACTCTTCTTCATGTGGCACGGGGGGGTGCGTCCGGCGGAGGTCCGCAAGATGGCCCACATCCCGGGCTGATAAGGAGCTCGCGCCGTCATGAAATGCCCCTTCTGCGCGCACATCGAGGACAAGGTGGTCGACTCGCGCGAGGGGAAGGACGGCCTGGTCATTCGAAGGCGCCGGGAGTGTCTGTCCTGCGGGCGGCGCTTCACCTCCTACGAGCGCATCGACGAGATTCCCTACGCGGTCGTCAAGAAGGACGGCACGCGCGAGCCGTACGACCGCAACAAGGTCCTGGGGGGGCTGCGCAAGGCGTGCGAGAAGCGGCCCGTTTCCCCCGCAGCACTCGAAAAGGTGGCGGACGAGATCGAGCAGATGCTTCAGGAGAGCGCCGAGCGCGAGATCACGACCACGAAGATCGGAGAGAAGGTGACCGAGCGCCTGCGCGAGCTGGACAAGGTCGCCTATGTCCGCTTTGCAAGCGTCTATCGCCAGTTCGAGGACGTCGATCAGTTCATGAAGGTCCTGAACGACCTCCTGGAGCAGAGGAAGTAGGTCGTTTCCTTGCAGGTGACGCTCAGCGTCACTATATTGAGCCCCGATTCGGGAGGGCCCATGGCCGACATCGGTCCGTTCGTCGAGATCAGCCGTATCCAGAGCGAGATCAACCGTTTGTTCGACAACCTCCTCGAGCTCAAGACCTCCGGGACCGAGGTCACCGGTGAATGGCTGCCGGCCGCCGACGTCTTCGAAACCCCCGAGGAGCTGGTGGTGAAATTCGAGGTGCCCGGCGTTCCGCTGAAAGAGTTGAGCCTCACCATCAACGGGAACAACCTCATCCTGCGCGGCGAGAAGAAGCGCGCCGAGTCGGCCAAGGGGGCGAAGTATCACTCCATGGAGCGCTCCTTCGGGAAGTTCAAGCGGGTGGTCCACATCTCGTCGCCGGTCAACACGCACAAGGCCCGCACCGAGCTGACGGAGGGTGTCTTGAAGATCGCCTTCCCGAAGGTGCCCGACAAGCGCGGCGAGGAGGTTCCGATCACGATCAAGATCGGTGAGAGGCCATGAGCAGCCAGCCTCTGGAGGTCTCCGAGGACCAGCTCAAGGTGCCCAGGGAGCTCCCCGTCCTGCCGCTCCGCGACATCGTCGTCTACCCGTTCATCATCGTGCCGCTGTCGGTCAGCCGCGAGCGCTCGATCAAGGCGGTCGACCAGGCGCTGGCCGACAACCGGATGATCCTGCTGGTGTCCCAGAAGGACAGCCAGGTGGAGGAGCCGGCCGAAAAGGACCTCTACAACGTCGGCACCGTGGGCGTCATCATGAGGATGCTGAAGCTGCCGGACGGCCGCATCCGCGTCCTCGTGCAGGGGGTGTGCCGCGCCAAGGTCGAGGACTTCACGCGCGGCGAGCAGATCACCACCGCCACCCTGACGCGCATCGTCGAGCCCCAGATCAAGCCGACCATGGAGCAGGAGGCGCTGCTGCGCACCGTCAAGAAGTCGCTCGAGAAGAGCGCCTCGCTCGGCAAGGCGATCTCCTCGGAGGTGATGGTGATCGCCAGCAACCTCGAGGACCCTGGCCGTCTCGCCGATCTCGTGGCCAGCAACCTCGATCTGAAGATCGAGGACGCCCAGAGCGTCCTGAAGATCATCGACCCGGTGGCGCGGCTGAAGAA
>DATFVU010000288.1:0-2852 GCA_035260145.1 Candidatus Polarisedimenticolia bacterium
CGAGGGCGGAAAGATCGGTTTCTTCCAGGCGTCCTCGATTCTCCGCTGGACGATCGACGCGTAGAACATCACGGCGTCGGCCTGGGCGGCGCCGGTCCCGCCGAAGCCTCCGCCCGCAGCACCGGTCCCGCCGCTCACCCCCGACATGCTGGCGCCCTGCGCCGGAGTTCCCTGGGCGACGGGGGACGTCGCGGCCTTCGAATCGGTCTTCGACTCGACCTTCGACTCGGCCGCCTTGGACGCGGTCGGTGCGGGCGCGGCCGTCGGCTTCGGCTGCGCGGGCGTGCTCTTCGGCTGCGGCGTCTTCTTCGGCTCGGCCTGCTTCTTGGTCCGGTCGGGGACCTTGATCGCCTTCTCCTCCTTGGGCGCCGCGGGAGGCTCCTGCCTGGCGGGTGCGGCGGGGGCCGGCGGGGGCGGAGAGGGGTTCGCCGGTCCGCCCGGCAGCGTCACCAGATCGACCACGTAGACCGGGGGAAGAGCGGGATGCGGCATCAGGCTCGGCAGGCCGACCGCGAGGGCGAACCCGAACAGGTGCAGGCCGAGGGAAATCGAAAGTGTCCGTCCCCAGGCTGTCGCGGACCGATCCGGTTCGACCGGGTCGAAGCGCCGCGTCACTTCTTCTTGCTCCGGGTGTCCGAGGGGCGGGCCGACTGCGTGACCATCCCGACGCGATCGGCCCCGGCCTTCTTGATCTGATCCATGACCAGCATGACCCGGCCGTAAGGCACATCCTGGTCGGCCCGCAGGAACACGAAGTCGACGCCGGTCCGTGTCATTTCCGTCTTCAATCGATCGGTCAGGAGCGCCATGTTGACCGGGCGCTCGTTCAGATAGACCGTGTTGTCGGTGTCCACCGTCACCACCAGCCGCTGCTCGGTGGCGTCCGCGCCCGACTCGGTTTTCGGCAGCTTGACGTCGATGCCGCGCGTCATCATCGGCGCCGTGACCATGAAGATGATCAGAAGCACCAGGATGACGTCCACCAGCGGCGTGACGTTGATCTCGGAGAGGGACGGGCCGAAGCGCCCGCCGCCCCGTCCCGGCAGACTGATCGCCATGGTCTACAGCCGGATCTTTCCGGCTTCGACGGCGGCCCCGCCGACGCGGTGGGATTCGATTTGCGACTCCGCGAGTGCGATGAACTCGGGCACGAAGCGGTCGATCCGCCCGGCCAGCCGCCGCACCCGGGCCAGGAGGAGGTTGTAGCCGATCACCGCCGGGATGGCGGCAAACAGACCGGCGGCGGTCGTCACCAGCGCCTCCGAGATCCCGGGAGCGACCGCCCCGAGGCTGGCCGACCCGGCGATGCCGATCGACTGGAAGGCGTTCATGATCCCCCAGACCGTCCCGAACAGGCCGATGAACGGCGTGACGCTGCCGGTCGTGGCGAGGACCCCGAGGTTGCGGTCGAGACCGTCCACCTGGGCGGCGGCCGTCTCCTCCAGCCGCCGGCGCACCCGCTCCAGCACGCGGACCCGGGCCTCGTCGGGAACGCCGGGGCTGCCGCGAAACTTGCCGACGACGTCGGCGATGGCACTCGCCAGCTCCTTGAAACCCGCATTGAAGATCGGCACCAGCGGGCTTCCCTGATAGCGGCCGCTCCGGTCGCGCAGGTCGGCGAACCGCTTCTCCACCTGCAGGTCGCGCAGGAACCGGTTGGTCTCGGATTCCGCGCGCTTCAGCGTACGGTAACGCTCGATGATCACCGACCACGACAGGACCGAGAATCCCAGAAGAATCAGCAGGACGATCTTGACGAGCGGTCCCGAATCGGCGATCAGCCGCAGCACGTCGCCCCTGAATCCGGGGGATGTGGCGGCCAGCACGAGTTCTGGGGTGATCGGCATTGAGGAGTCTCCCGGATCGGGCGATCCATCGCGCAACAGATTCGAGCGGCACAAGTTAGCATACGCTCCGTTCCTTGACAACCCCGGATCTCGTCTGCTAGCATGCGCCGCGTTCGGACCCGCGCGCCACGGCACCCTCCACACGACGAGTTCGATGCTTCGTTGCCTGCACATCACCGACCTGGCGATCGTTCGCGACCTGACGCTCGAGCTCGGGACGGCGCTCAACCTCTTGACCGGCGAGACGGGGGCGGGCAAATCGATCCTGGTGGACGCCCTGGGGCTGATCCTGGGCGGCCGGGTCGGTCCCGAGTCGATCCGCTCGGGTGCGACGCGCGCCTCGGTCGAGGCGGAATTCGACGTCTCGTCGAACCAGGCGGCGCGTCAGTTTCTGGAGGAGCGCGGCTACGCGCTCGACGCCGGAACGATCGTGGCGCGCCGGGAGATCCTGTCGCAGGGGAAGGGACGCGCCCATCTGGGCGGCTCGCTGGCGCCCCTGACCGATCTGAAGGCGCTGGGGGCCCTCCTGGTCGATCTGCACGGCCAGCACCAGCAACAGACTCTGCTGCACCCGCTCAACCACCGCGACCTACTCGACCGGCACGCCGGTCTCGACGAAGACATCGAGGAGATGGCGGCGGCGTCGCAGAGGCTGGCGGCGGCCACGGCACGCCTGCGGGCGATGAAAGACGGGGCGCAGCGACTGCTGCAGCGGGCCGACGCGCTGCGCTATCTGATCGATGAGGTCGAGGCCATAGCACCGCGTCCGGGAGAGCGCGACGCCCTTCGTGCCGAGCGCGATCTCCTGAGGAACGCCGAGGCCATTCTGCGCCACGCCCGCTCCGCCTACGAGGCGCTGTACGAGGGGGAGTCCTCGGCCCTGTCCCGCCTGGCCGAATCGCTGCGCGCGCTGCGGGAGCTGCAACGATTCGATCCGTCGCTGCAGGCGCTTCTGGCTTCGACGGAGTCGGCGCGGGCCGACCTCCAGGAGAGCGCCTTCGCGCT
>DATFVU010000289.1:0-10118 GCA_035260145.1 Candidatus Polarisedimenticolia bacterium
CCCCCGCCAGTAGGCGCGCTCACCCAGAAGCGACTGCGCGTGGCTCAGGACCTCCCCCGAGAGCGCCAGCCTTTCCGTCAAAAGCAGCGCGACGGCCACCGCCGCCCAGGCGGGGGCGAAGGGGTCGAGCGCCGAGCTTCCGGACCAGCGGGCCAGTCGCTTGAGCGGATGCGCTTCGCGACGGGAGAGCCGCAGGTCGGCGGCGATCGCCGGGTGCTTTTCGGCGAGAGCGACGTCGGCCTTTCCGACGGAGCGCATGTCCCGGAGCCAGGCGAAAAAGTCCTTGTCGTAAATCTGCAGCGCCACCGCGCGCGCCGCAAATCGCATCTCGATCCCGCGTTGAATGAGGCGGAGCCCCAGGTCGTAGTCCTCGTTGCCATAGGCCACGAACGTCTCGTCGAAGCCGCCGAGGGACAGGAAGAGATCGCGGGAAATGGAGGCGTGGCCCGAATGCCAGTCGTCGAAGCGGAAGCGATAGCCCCGGGTCGACACCCGCTCCGCGAACTCCTCACCCCATGCCTCGACGCCACGCTTCAGGAACGAGCGGCGGACGTCCCCGGCGAGACCCATCGCCCCGAGGACCACGCGCTTCCGGGAGGAGCCGTGCTCTTCGAGGTGGATCGCCACCAGATCGGGGGCCGCGATCATGTCGTCGTCGAGGAACAGGAGGATCTCTCCCCGCGCCTGCGCCGCCCCGCGGTTTCTCGCCGTGCCCTGCCCCCGGTTCGTCTGCGCGATCACCCGAAGGCGCGATCCCCACTCGGGCCGGGCCAGCATCGATAGCGTTTCATCCGTGGAGCCGTCCACGACCACGATCACCTCGTACTCCGCCCCCGCTCCCTCCTGGCGGAGAAGCGTGGGCAGCGTCCGACTCAGGATCCGCCTGCGGTTGTACGTCGGCACGACGATGGACAGCACGGGTCGGCTCACGACGCGGCTCCCCGTGGACCCGGCATCAGCCGGGGCAGCAGCTCCGTCACCCTCTCCCTGGCCCACTCACGCAGACTGAATCCGGTCCGGGCCTTGAAGGAGAAGGACCAGGCGCCGTCGGAATAGGTGATCTCGCTGCGGCGCAGCAGGAAAGGATCGGTCCCCGGAACGTTGCCGCCGAATCGGCTCGAGCACGCCCCCTCGTATCCGGAGGAGGCGACCAGGCGACGGCAGCGCGAATCGAGCAGCCCGTGCGGGTAGCAGAAGAAGCGCACCGGAACGCCCAGACGATCCTCGATGATCTCCTTCGAGCCGCGGATCTCGTCCTCCTGCTCGGATTCCGACAGAGCCGTCAGGAACGGATGGGTCCGGCTGTGCGATGCAATCTCCATCCCGCGGGACGCCAGCGTCGCCGCCTCGTCCCAGCCCATCAGGGCCCGCGGCCGGTCGCCATGCCTGGCGTCCCAGGTGTTGGTTCCTCCCATCCGATCGCTCACCAGGGCAAACGTGGCCCGGAACCGGAATCGCTCCAAAACCGGAAGGACGTGTTGAAGGAGTCCCCTGTATCCGTCGTCGAACGTGAGAGCCACCGTCCCGGGAGAGGCCGGACGCTCGCCGCGCACGACCTGAAGGACCTCCCGCAGCGACAGGACCTTGTAACCTCGCTCGGCGAGCGCCGTCATCTGCGCTTCGAACACTTCCGGAACGAGGCCCCACTCGCGCAGATTGCGACCCGGGTCGGGATCGACCCAGTGATACATCAGCACCTTGACGCCCGCGGTTTCAGGCACCGGGCGTCACTTTCCGGGAGACCGTCATCGGAAGGACTCCGCCCAGACTTTCCCCGCCAGCCGTCGCTCTTCCCGAAACGCTCCGGCCAGGGCGTAGATCAGCCCGAAGCCGGCGAGACAAACGGCGGATCGCAGCGCCACGGTCAGGATCGACGGGGTGGGCGATACGCTCTTCCACGCCGCCATCAGGACCATCACGGGGAGCGCGGTCACGATCGGGGCGCCCACGGAACGCATCAGGAATCCGGAGATCTCGAGGCCCGCCCAGCGCGCCGCACGGTGGATCACAACACCGGCGTCTATCACCACGATCGACACGAGCGTGCCGAAGGCCATTCCGGTGAGCCCCAGGAAGCGGTAGAGCAGAATCACCAGCGCCAGGTTCATGGCGTATCGGGCGGCCTCCGCTCCCAGGAGAACGCCGATGCGGCCCGAGCCGAAGAGAAGAGTCGACGAAGTGAGAGAGGCCGCCATCATCAGATTCGCCATGGCGAACGCCGCCAGGACCGGATAACTCTGGTCGAACCCCTCGCCGACCCACAGGCGCAGCACCATCGGGCCGTCCACCAGGAGGATGGTGACCAGCGGAAGGGCCAGCGCGAGGTTGACGCGAGTCCCGACCTCGAGAAGACGCGCCGACCCGGCGCGCTGACCCAGCGCCTCCATCTCGGAGGCCATCGGGAAGAGCACGCCTGCGATCGGCTGCAGACCCCTGGAGACGAAAGAGGCAAGAGTGACGCCGACGCTGAAGGTGCCCACGGCTGTGGGGCCGGCCAGGATCCCCAGGATGAGCAGATCGGCGTTGTCGAACAGCGTGCGAAGGCTTTCGTATCCGAAAGAGAGGACCGAGAAGGTCGACGCGTCGGCCGACATCCCGCGCCACTCCGGCCCGCCCGTCAGGTGGATCTCGGGGACGACTCTACGGATCGCGAGCCAGCGGGTGAGGTGGCCGCCGACCGAGGCGGCGAGCTGGACTCCCCCCAGAGACAACAGGCCGTAGCCGGCCGACAGGAAAGCGACGGTTCCCCCGAGCCGCAGGATCGCCCAGACGATTTCGACGGCGTTGAGCAGCTGGAACCGGTGGAGGCCGGCCAGGACGCTGCGGGTCACTCCAAACGGAAAGGACACGAGGAAATTGATCGCGATCAGAATCAGCAGGGCCCGCGCTTCCGCCTGCTCCGCAGCGGGCACGTGAAAGAGATCGAGCGTCGTGAAGCTCAGAACGGTCAGGAGGGCGCTCGCGAACAGCCCCACCACCAGGTAGATCCGGAACACCGATCCGACGTCGCGGCTGGCGTCGCCGATCCGGCCGGTACCGGCCAGCCGGGCGACCGCCCGAACCGCCGCCGCTCCGCTCCCCGCATTGAGGAACCCGATGTAGCTTCCGATGGCGCTCGCCAGGACCCAGATGCCGTACGCCCGCGGACTGAGGTGCCGGACGACCAGGGGCGTCAGAAGAATCAGGACGATCCCGTTGACCGCGGCGCCGGCGTATCCGGACCCGATGTTGCGGACCACCCGCGATACCTTCATCGATCGTCCCGATCTCCGGAGAGGATCTCCGCCGGAGTGGCGAGGATCTTGCGGACCGCGACCCGGGCCCGGGCAAAATGGCCGGTCTCGTCACGCTCCAGGTCGCGAAACTTGTTCAGGCAATAGCCGGCCCAGGCCAGAGCGACCAGAGGCGGCAGGAGCGCCGGCCGGAACCTCATGCCCTCGGCGTATCGGCCGAGGGCGCCGCGCAAGGCGCGGGCCAGGATGTCCCGTCCATTCAGGAGTCTCTCCAGCGCTGAGAAGGGGTCCGGCTCAGGCAGTCCCTCGGTGCGGTACAGGACCCACAGGCAGAGGTCCAGAATGTCGTACGTCGGCACCGACAGCTCTTCGCACAGCTCCCAATCGATCACGCCGTAGCGCTCGTCGTCTCCCAGGATGTTCTCGCCGCAGAAGTCTCCATGGGCGAGGACCGCGGGAAAGGTCTTGCCGAATCCCTCCCACACGTCCCGGGCCGCCGCTTCCAAAAGGGCGCGCGAGCGGCCGGTTCGATCCAGCTTCAGACAGAACTGATCGATCCAGCCCGGAGTCGCCTCCCCGCGCTCGGTCCGGGTGGCGCGCCCGAGCGCGGCGTTCCAATCCGCGGCCCAGTTCAGGAATCGTCGCAGCCGCCCGTTGAACCGCATTCCGGGGGTCAGCCAGGAGGAGATCTTTTCTCCGGGCAGGGCGCTCTGGAGAAGAGCGTGACGTCCGCCGACTTCCTGGTAGAGAAGGAGCCGCGGCACCGACGACGAAGGGATCTCCGACTGTCGGTCGCCGAGCGACTGAAGCCCCCGGCGCTCCCGCTCCAGGTAATGGGCTCCCGCCGGATCGAACCCGACCTTTCCCACCACCGACGGAACCCTCTCCCCGCCTTGAAAGAAGAAGTAGACCGACTGGTCCGCGTAGTCCTTCTCCTCGTGAGGACGGTGCACCATCAGGACGGATACTTCGCCGGGCGGAACGCCCAGGGTCGCGGCGGCCAGCTCTCTGTAGGTATTCGAGAGGGCGTCGATCACCGCGTCCTCCGCGCCACCACGATCAGGTTGGGGAGGAAGATCCGATGCAGGCGAAGGGCGCACAGGCAGCGCGCCCCCAGCTCGAGCAACCGCTGCCGCGGACCGCGGACGCCGACGGCCAGACTCAGGAAATACATGAACGGCTCCGGTCGATCGAGCGGGACCAGGATCCGGGGTGAGCGCAGGGAGGGGTGGACATAGAACGACTCGATCGCCTCGAAGCCTTCCAGGCGGGCGCGGCGCATGAAGCGCCGGCCGGCCAGCCCGACCCATCGTTTCTTCTCGAACACCACGACCCACCGACCTCCGGGAGACAGGAGCGAACCTACGCTCTCGGGCCGGGCCGGCGGCCGCCCGTTCGTTCGGTCTTCGAGGACCAGGTCGAAATCGGCCGGCGTCGGGCGCGCACCCGGATCCCCTCCGCGCTCGACCCCGACGCCGGCCTGCCGAAGCGACGCGAAGAGGGTCGAGCCGTCACTGCTGAATTCGAGCGCCCGCTGACCCCGGCGCGGAAAGAGCAGGCTCCTCCACAGAGGGCCTGGACCCCCGATCTGAGGCACCGCGGCCGGAGGTGCGGGCGCATACACCGGCGCATACGTCGTTTGTGTCGTATCGGTCAACGGCTGCAGCTCCGCCATTGAGAGCCTCTCGCTCCCCACCGGAAAGAGTTGAAATTCAACAACTTACTTCACCACCCGTCGCCACCTGACAGCAAGAGCCGGACCATCGTGAATCAGGTAATTCACCGTACCTCGTGTAGAGAAGCCCCACCATCGGGCCATGCCTGAAAACTCATCACAGATAAACCCTAGGCACTTCGCTCGAACACGGACCGCCCGCGGCTCAGGGCTGAATGACATCCTGCCGACGCGATCGGCAGCAGCAGGTCCGGATCGCACTCCAGCGCCGCCTGCCGCCGAAACAGCTCCAACAGGATTCGGACCCTGTCGCCACCACCGAGGGTCATCGCAACGCTGCCTTCGAACCCGCTGAACGGCCCCTGCACAACACGGACCCTGGTCCCGGGCCTCCATCCCACCGGCGTCCGGGCGCCCTCTTTCTCCATCTGTCGCACCGAGGCGAGCGTCGCCTCGCTGATCACGAGCGGAGTCGTGCCGCTCATGACCACTCTCACCAGACCCGGCTTCCAGCGGAGCCTGCTGTAGTCCCGCGCAAAATCGAATCTCGCGAAGAGGTAGCCGGGGAAGAGGGCGAGATCCTTCCACCTCCGTCGATTCGGTCCCCGGGGCGGTCTGGCCAGACGAGGACAGTAGACCTCGAACCCATCCTGATCGAGAGTGATCTGAACCCAGCGCTCCTTGTTCGGCTTTGTCTGGACCGCGTACCAGAGCATCGATCGTCCTTTCTCGGGCATCCGCACTAGATGACCTGGAACGCCAGGCCCACGAGGATCGAGTCGTACGTCAAGTCTCCCCCTACGGCCGCATCGGCCGTCTGCTTCCGCCGCCGTGCATCGAATGAAAGACTGACGCGGGGATCGAAGGAGAACGATCCATGGATGCCGCCGCCGGTGTAGGTCACGGGAGGTCGCACGCCGGTCCCCGCGGCGGAGCTGCGCGTCCCGTACTCTCCGAACAGGCCCAGCGAGCCGGACCGCCCTATGCCCCTCGAGATTGCGGCATGTGCGTCCTGGGCCACGCTGACCGTGGCGAACGCCGCATCGGCGTCCAGCCTCCGGCGATAGTCCACGATGAAATCGAACGGGCGAAACCGATGGTGAAGACTGCCCTCCCCGGTAAGCACCTGCTGGCCTGAGCGGTTCTGCGTGAATCGCGACACGCCCGCCGACAACACCCAGCCCGTGCCGTCAGGAGGCTGGTGCGACCAGGACACATCCAGTCCGTTCGCGGTGGAGTCGGCGGTTCCGCCGCTGACGTAGTTGAAATGAGTGCGGTTGAGGATGTAGGACAGGTTGTCCTTCTCCCCGACACTCGCCACCATGCCGAATCGCGCCGCGTAGGTGTTGCTGTCGCTCAGAGTCGCCATATCCAGACGCTCGACCCGCAGGGACGCGCCGGCTTGCAGCGCGAGGAATCGGGAGAGGCTCGTGTCGAACGTCGCGTCGGAGACGCTGCGCAGGCGCTTGGTCTCCCGGGTCAGAATGACGGCGTCGTCGGCTGGCGATGAAGCGCCGATCTGGAGCGGGTTGCGGCTGTAGAAGAACCGTTCGGCGAGGCTCAGACGGGAGCGGGGCGTGGTGAGGTAGCGTCCATCGAAGTTGAGCGCGTGATTGGTGGTGTCGAACTGACTATTGCTTTGGTAGTGTGTGTAGTAGGCGTCGTACCTCGCCGACCATTCGGTTCTCGGGCTGGTCTTGCGATTCATGATTCCGGCGCTCAGGTTGGCGTTCGAGTCGCCGCTGGAAACAGCGCTGGACGGGACGAATGTCGGATTGGTCGTGTAGCCGCCGCCGACGCCGATGTTGAGCTTGAATCCTTCGTCCCTCGGGACGGTCCGATCCAGCACGGGGACACGGGCCACCTGGGCGTGCGCCTCTCCCGCGGGGATGCATGAGGCCCCGAGGATAAGAACCAGGCTCCGCCAGGTCATGGCGGAGAAAATCGATCCTCTGAAGATCACCGAATCTGCTCAGAAATCCAGCCTGTGATGACCGGGTCCTGCTCGCGTCGGATCCGAGCGACCCCACTGCTGCGGGTTTGAAACAAGCGGACTCGTTCGCTCCGGAACAGCGTGACAGTTAACCCTCGAAGGCGGTTTTGGGAAGGGAGACAGGTCGCGCGCCAAGGAGACCGCGCGGACAACCTGGCCCTGTATTGGAGGTTGGCGGTCTCGAGGAGTGTTCTCTTGCCGGTTCGGCCCAGGGGTCCTGCTCCTGTGCTCATGCAGATCGTCTCGAATTAAAATCGGGGGGTGAAAATACAGCCTGATATATGAATACGCCTACAAATCTGCTGTGACCCTCCGCTTCGTTTTTCGATTCGACACGAAGCCTAAGGCCTCACAGCGCTCTCGTAAGACTGACCTCACTGAGGGTTTCTGTTAACCCTACCTTGAAGGTGACCACCCCACCGCATCACCTGCAGGCGATCAGAAATCTCATCGAGATTAAGCAGCAATATACCGGTTTCGCCTAGGGAGTCAAGGGTTAATGTTAAGGCGTGGAGCGGGTAACTTTAGATTTTCACAGGCTGGAAATCTTCAATTACGCTAGTGCGATCCGAACCGACGTAAGGGGGGCCTGTCAGGTTTACAGGAGGGCGCTGGCGGCTTATTGACACGGGTATTTTCGGGCCCCCTGGCCGCTCCCGAACCGGCGTCCCGAAGGGCCCGAGCCGAAGGGGTCGGGGGACCGACTCAGAAAGTTCTCGTCAGCTCCTGCACCAGCAGGTCGTAGCGGATCCGGCACGGAACATCGGCCTCCCATTCGATCCTTACCGTTCGCGCCGCCTGTGTGCGGCCATAGGACGGGGAGTGAAGGTCCTCATCCACCCGCGTCCGATACGTCCTCGGTGCTCGTCTCCAGAGGAATTGCAGCAGGAGGTCTCCCTCCCGGCTCCGGGAGGCCCAGCCCGCCTCTCCGGTGGCGACGCTCCAGCCGGGAGCCAGGTGGAAGCTCAACCGGAGTTTGTGATACCCCTCCCCCAGGAGCCGGTCCTCAATGTGAAACGCCCCCTTCGACGCGTCCAGAAGGATGCTCCGGCGATGCAGGACGCCGCTCCGAAGGCGCCGGTAGCCGGCGTGCTCCGCTCTCAGATAAGCGTATCGATCCCGCGAGCGCCAGCGTAGAACCCTTGGAGAATCGGCCGGAATCAGCCGAAAGGGCTCGTCCGGGAAGGGATTGATCTCCTCGTCGTCCACCTGCAGCACATTGTGCGCCGCGCTGGAGCGGAAGCGGTTGCGCATCGACAGATCGGACGCGTAGATCCCTGTCCCGCGATCGGGCAGGATCTCCCGGCCGAAGGCGTGAAGGTCGAGCCCGAGAGTGTCGTTATGGGCGTGGGCGCCATTGTTGTTCTGTCCGATCCCTCCGGCGTCCACCACCATCTGGATCTTTCCGGCGCCGAGCTGGTAAAGCCCTCCGTCGGGAAACGCATGACTCGAGAAGCCCCGAGGGCCCTCGGGCGTCCGCACGGAATTCCGCCAGATCAGAAATTTCTCGCCGAGGACCCAGGCCGCCTCCACCCAGGCGTCGCCGGCGAGGCCGAGCCAGCCGGGGCGGCGGAAGAGGTAGGCCCCCAGAGCCAGGAGAGGCCGCCAGTCGCGTCGCGGGCGATGATATTGCGAGAAGATCAGGAACCGGCCGTCGTCGTTGTCGCCTATCTGCGGAAGCGTCCCGTCGGGGCGCATCAGGATCGCCACCGCCTCGATCATTTTTTCCAGTCTCTCGAGATAGGGGGGGTCGAAGGTGCCGCCCCGCTCGGATTCCACCAGGGCCGGCAACAGGAACATTTCGGCGACCAGGGCGTGATAGGAGAGCGAGGCCTCATAGTCGAGCCCGTCCGGCGTGACCTGGCGCCGCATCTCGGAGAGCAGATTCTCGCGGGCGACCTCCCTCCAGCGCCGCGCCTCCTGGAACTCGGACAGCCCCAGCCCGCACAGGTAGAGGCCGGCGAGGTCCGACACGTAGTGATTCCCGCGGACCGGGCCGTCCTCCAGGTTATCGAGGATGTAGCGCGCGTGGAGGATCAACGACTTGAGAAGCTCGCCCCAGAACCGATCGTCCCCCGCGACGCGCAGGAAACCCTCCGAGGCCAGGATCTGCGACGCGCGAATCGCCACGTCCATCGTGCAGGTCCAATTGATGCCGCGATAAATCGGATTCCGGGCGACGAAGTCCGCGATGTGCGAAATCGCCCGCTCCCGGAACGCGGCATCTCCGCTCAGGTCCGAAGCGAGCGCCAGCGTCGGGAGATGCTGGAGCCGGGCGATCTCCCAGGGGACCTTGTAATCGTGCCCGCGATCGAACGTCGGAGCGATCTCCAGTGAATAGACCCCGGGGTCCCAGCGCATCCCCGACTTGAAGTCGCGATGCCAGTCGGGAATCGGCCCGAGGCGGACCGGGCCCGATCCCAGAAGATCGAAGATCCCGTCCATGACGGCCCGCCCCGCCGCCAGGATCGGCTCGCACGTCGCCGGCGCGAGGTCCCGGAGCGCCTTCGCGGTTGCCGCGGAAGCAAGCGTGGCGGGCAGGAGTGGCGCGCTCCGCCGGCGCCGCGCCACGAGGTCGGCCACGGAGGCCGTCGGGGAGGTCATGCAGGCGAGGAGGTCGGCGTCGCTCAGTTCGCGGGGGCGACGGCGGTTTCGGAGGCGCCGCGCGTAGCGTACCGCCCTTCCGGACAGGCGGCGCAGACCCTCCCGCGGCGGCAGGGACAGGGCCTTGCGGATGTCCCAGGTCAGATTGCCCAGACGATAAGCCACGGAACGGAGCCCCGCTTTCGTGCGGCCTGGTTTGTGCCGTCCTGGCGGAGGGATTTCGTCGCGAAGCCCGGAGTCACCGCAGCCGGAGAGCCGCTCAGCGCACGACCACCGTGTCGCCCGGTTCGAGGATCAGATTGTCGTTCGGTTTCTTGCCGGAGATGATGTTCTGATACGACACCTCGAACACCTTCTCTCCCGATGCGGTCTTGCGAAAGATGATGATCTTTTTCTTCCCGCCGAACGGCGTGATCCCGCCAGCCATGGCGATGGCCTGCAGCAGGCTCACCTCGGACTTCGGCGCGACCGGACCCGGATGAACCACTTCCCCGAGAAGGTAGATCTTGAGGCTGTTGATCTCCCGAACCGTGACTGTCACGGAGGGATTGCTCATGTAGTCCTTGAGGCGCGTCTGAATCTCCTGCCCGAGCTCGGTCGCCGTCTTTCCGGC
>DATFVU010000290.1:0-2632 GCA_035260145.1 Candidatus Polarisedimenticolia bacterium
AAGACGGAGCGGGCGCAGAAGCTCTTCGGCACGACGGAGAGGCGGCACCCCGGCGTCGACGCGATCTTTCGGCGGCTCGGCGACACGGCCCTGGCGGGGCCGATCGACCTCATCGAAAAGACCCACTGGGGGCCGTTCGAGAAGCATCGCCTCGAGCCGAAGGACGCCTGGAGGCTGTTCCACGAGACGCGCGGCTGGAACACCGTCGTCGCCTTCCAGACCGCCAATCCTCTGCACCGGGGTCACGAGCATCTGCAGAAATGCGCCCTGGAGATCTTCGACGGCCTGTTCATCCACCCCGTCGTGGAGACCACCCGCCGGGCCTATTTCCGCAACGAATTCCGCATCAAGGCGTACGAGGTGGCGCTGCGCGAGTACTTCCCCTCCGACCGCGTGGCGATGGCGCCTTTGCGGATCACCATGCAGTACGCGGGGCCGCGCGAGGCCATCCTGCACGCGCTCATCCGCCGCAACTTTGGCTGCACGCACTTCATCGTCGGGCGTGACCACGCCGGCTTCGGCAACTTCTACGATCCGTATGCCTCGCAGAAGATCTTCTCGGACTACGGGCGGGACGAGCTGGGGATCGAGCCGATCTTCTTCCGCGAGTCGTTCTACTGCACGCGTTGCGGCAGCGTGGCGTCGGAAAAGACCTGCCCTCACGGCCGCGAGCAGCACATCACGATGAGCGGCACGGGCGTGCAGGACATCCTCCGCTACGGTTACCTGCCGCCGAAGGAGGTGCTGCGCCCCGAAGTCGGACAGGTCATCCTGCAGGGGATCCAGCCGAAGGGGGTCGGCGTCGACGGCCGGGCGATCCGTCCCGTGGGCGACACGATCAAGGGGCTGTTCCCTTCCTACCTGACGAACACGCGCCTGGGCGGGGCCAGGCGTCCGCAGCCTCTCGATCCCGCATCCCTGAATTCGCGCGATCTCGAGGCGGCCCTGCGCGACTGCCGCGACAACGCCTCGCGGGTCTACGAGCGCGTGTACGAGACCTACGCCTCGCTCTTCGACATCGAGCGCGGCGCGGATTCGGCCCTTCAGGATGAGGCGCGGCGCAAGGCGATCGCCATTCAGGAGGAATTGATCGAGGCGCTCGAGGAAAAAGTCGCCGTCGCCGCGACGTCAGTGGAAGACCCGTACATGTACCAGGATCGCCAGGAGGCCGAGCACGAGTTGCGCGTGGCGCGCGTGATCCTCGACGATCTCCGGCGCGGCGGTGAGGCGCAATGGGCGGAGCGCGTGTGGAATCAGCGCCCCTACGACGACTACCGGACCTAAAGCCGGTCGCCTGGCGGCCGTCTTGACAAAGGATCACCCTTGTGGTGTATTGGATTCGGCTGCCCAACACATGCTGAAGAGGGGGTGAGACCGTGGCCAAGAAGAGATCCAAGCGGAAAGCGCCCCGCCGGAAGAAATCGGCCTCCAAGTCCTCAAAGAGAAAGATGTCCGGCCGGCGAAAAATGGCCAGAAAGTCGCGCCCGGCCAGGAAGAGCGGTGCTCGCAAAGCGGCGCACAAGCGGTCGGGCCGCAAGGCGACCAGAGTCGGCCGCGCGCCCACCCCGACTCCCGCGGGCCCGGTACCCGGCGTCATGCCTTCGAGTCCTATCACGGGGGGCTATTCCTCCCCGACTTACGGCTCCGGGTACGGCTCGAAAGAGGAGGAGGAGTAGCCCGGCTGTCGAAACATCCCGTTACAAATCAGGATCCGCAGGCCGCCCGGTGCCTCGAAAGGCCCCGGGCGGTCGCTCTTTTGGGGGGTCCCCCGGCTCGCGGGCATTTGACTCCCCATGACGCTGGACTATATTGGGCCATGGACTTCGGGCGAGTCTTTCGAATAAAGAGGTCTCATGGCGAACACTCCCATCCTTCCCTCCGAAATCGCCTACCGCAACGGCATGGTGGCTTTCGAGCGGCGCAACTTCAAGGACTCGATCGCCTTGTTCCAGCAGGCGATCGACCTGGAGCGCCAGGAAGGGGCAAAGAACCCGAAGATGAAGTTTGTCTCCTACCTCGGGCTGGCCCTGACGCTCATCAACGGCAAGTCGGAGGAGGGGCAGAAATTGTGCGAGCAGGCGGTGAAGCGCGAATTCTTCGACCCCGACCTGTATTGCAATCTTGGCATCGTTTACCTCAGGAATCGTCTGAAGGCCCAGGCCTTCGAAGCCTTTCAGAAGGGACTCAACCTGAAGGCCGGGCACGCGCGCATCCTGGAAGAGCTGGAAAAGTACGACCGGCGCGGCGAGCCGCTGCTTTCGTTCCTCCCGCGCGGACACTATCTGAACCGCCTCCTCGGGCGCGTGCGTTACCGGCTGCGCCACCTCTTCAGCGGGGCGACCGCGCAGCGCGCCTGAGCCGCGTCGCGGGCCGCCCGTCGTCCCTGCCACATCGCTCCCGGCCCGGCGCCACCTTCTTCGTCATCCGGACGCTGGTTGCCTGCCTGATCGTTCCGGCGGGCGGCGCCCTGGCCGGGACCCGCGACGATGCCCCGCTGGATCCCGAGGCGTACGTCAAGCGCGCGTTCGAGTACCTGGCGCGGCCGCGACCCGAGGACCAGGCCGAGGCCGAGCGCCTGTTTCGCAAAGCTCTCCGACTGGGGCCGGATCGGGCCGACGCGCACGTCGGCCTG
>DATFVU010000291.1:0-4802 GCA_035260145.1 Candidatus Polarisedimenticolia bacterium
TGATGTGCGTGAACGTGTAGGCGTGGTGCGATTTCAGGGCCGTCAGGATGAGGAAGGGCGAGCGGTCCTGCTGCATCTGGCGGGCCACCGTGCTGACGAACGACTCCGCCTCCTCGAGACTGATCCGGCGGCCCTCGCGCAGAGCCCTCATCGTCTCCTCGAGGAAGGTCAGGCCGTTGTCGTACGCCTCCAGAAGCTCCGGGCCGGTCTCGTCGAGGACCGCCCTGGTCCGATCGACCTCCGCGTGCTCGTCCAGAACCAGCCGGCCCGCCTCGATCGACCCGACCCCTTCCCGGGCCATCAGGGCCGGCAGGCCGCCGCCGGCGAACCACTTCGGGTCGAGGATCATCAGGGAGATGAAGCGGCGCAGCTCCTCGACGTCGACGCCCCTCTTGAACGCGATCGTGTCGATGCCGCGGGCCTTCAATCCTTCGATGAAGGGCGCCAGTCCCTCGCCGCGCTCCTCGATGGGGCGGCCCGAGGCCACGAGCTTCCCGCCGACGATCGCCAGGCGCCACTCCGGGGCGATCGACAGGATGCGCTCGAGATACAGGACCAGCGAGGTCAGGGCCTGCGAGGCGATCGGGTGCTCGGGCGGATACATGCGACGCTGTGCGATGGCGGCGCCGAGCGCTCTGAGCACCGCCGGCGACAGGATGCGGGCCTGCTCATCGGGGGCGGGCGGTGTGGCGGCCTCGGACGCGTTATTCGAGCTCATCGCGACTCCTGCCGTCCGCGCACCACAGCACCGCGCTGTCCGAGGATCTCCGCGCAGACCATCCGCACCGGCGACCTCCACAGGCGCGCCCCGTCGGCCAGAGCACTGCGCGCCTGGTCGGTGCCGATCCTTTCCAGGGCGCGCGCCGCGGCGATGCGCAGGGTGTCGCCGGCCGAGAACGGCATCCAGAAGCCGCGCATCAGAATGGACCGCAGCCGGGGAACCGCCTCGTTGCCGCCCAGGGCTCCGAGCGTCGACAGGGCCTCTTTCAGCCGCCCGTGGCCTCGCCCGAACCGGTCGACCCTCTCCGTCATCTCCAGGAAGGTGCCGATCGTTCGCCGCCGGTCGATCGTCGCCAGCGAGCGCATCGCGACTTCGTAGACCTCGGGATCCTCGAGGCATTCCCGCAACAGCGCGAAGGCCCGCGGACCGCCGACCTTTCCGAGCGCTGCGGCCGCGTCGCGCCGAACGCGCGGCTCGGAGTGCTTCAGGGTTGGTGCGATCGCCGGAATCGTGGCGGGATCGGCGATCTCCCCCAGGACGATGAGGATATTACGCACCAGGTACCAGGAAGGATCGGCGAGCCGGCGCACCAGCGCCGGCACCGCCGCCTTGCCGCGCGCCTGCAGGAAGGCGAGAAAGGTGCGGCGGACCTCCCAGTCTTCCTCGAGAGCCAGACCGTTCAGGAGGCTCGAGACGGAATGCTCTCCCAGCGCCTCCAGCCCCTTCGCCAGCGCCCCTCCGTGCTCCTTCGAGAGGTTGTGAAAATCCTTGCGGTACGAGCGCACCAGAGAGTCGGCGATCGTGCTCAGGGCGCGCTGTCCCGCCTCGCGCACGTGCGATGGGGGAGCGGGCTCGGCGGCCAGCACGCCCCGCACCGACTCCACCACTCCGGCACTGTCCGCGAACCAGTCGGGCGTCATCGACGCGGCGCGTTTCTCGATCTGATCGAGCGCCACCCAGATGCGGGCCGGCTCCTGATCGACCGCCGCGAGATCGCCGAACATCAGCCAGACGCGCCGCGAGATCCCCGCCGGGGTGAGCGCCTCGCTGAACCCGGAAAGGGCCAGAAGCTCGTTCCGCAGTCCCTCCTCCAGGGGCGCCGCCCGCTCTCCGATCATCTCGAGGAGCCCCTTGTATTCCCGCGAGATCCAGTCGTCCTGCGATTCATTCAGGAGCGCTCCGACGGAGTCCCATACGTCGGCGGGGGGAGGCTCGTGCTGGCGGGCGGCCCGCAACACATCTTGAAGCCCGACCCGCTCCTCTTCGGTCACGGCGCGGTCGATCAGGACCTTCCGGATGACGCTCCCCAGGCGGGCGTTCAGGTTCCCTTCCGACTGCACCATGGAGACGATCAGCTCCCCCAGCGCGTCCTCGGGAATGCGCGCACGGATCGCCTGAGCGAGATCCATTCTGGTTCCGGGGACCGGCACGCTCGAGCCGAGAAGGTCCCTGCGCGCGGCGGGATCGAGGGCCATGAGGGCGGCGGCGAGGTTTTGCGCGAGGGACGGTAGCGCCTCGGGCTCGTGGGCGGCGATCTCGGCGGCGATGCTCTTCAGGGTGCTAAGGAGCACGGCGGCCCGGTCGGCGCCCGCCGAGGCGAGGATCTCCTGGAGCGAGGCCATCAGCTCCCAGGCCGCCTTCGGATCCCCCGCCACGCGCCGGATGAGGTGCCGGCCTCCCGTCGGCAGCGGTCCTCTTCCGGCGAGGTAGTGCGCCAGAAGGTCGCTCCAGCGGACGCTGGCTTGCGGTTGTTCTCCTGGAGGCGCGGGGCTGCTTTCGGTGCGTGCGGACTTCAGCGCCGCCGACGCGTCGAACTCGACGACCGAGATCCCGGTCAGTCGCTTTTCGGCCAGGGTCTTCGCGATCCCTCCCCGGGCGCGCAGCGTGCCCGGGTCGAGTGCTATCACCTCCAGCAGACCCCTCAGCGAGTCCTCTTCCACGGGGGGGCGAAAGATCAGGGCGCTCACGTCCCGCCGCCCCAGGTAGCCGGCGAAGCCGGCGAGGGCGCGATCATGCTCGTCGAGGGGGACCCCCTCCGTGAGGAAGGCCGCCTCGCTCAGACCGAGCGTCATGTGATCCCGATCCGACAGCGCCTCTCTCAGGAGGACGACCGCCTTCTGGAGGGCGGAGACAACACTCGGGTGCTGAGAGGGGTAGAAGGAGACCGCCTTGGTGGCGGTGGCCAGCTGCTTGAGGGCTCGCGCCAGGGGACTGGAAGGCTCCGGGCTCGTCGTCATGATGGTGTCTGGCCGTGCAGCTGCCAAAGCCCTGTAAATATGATGTAGGCCATTCGGCAAAGCAAACCATAGCTAACCGGCTTTGAATCAGTCGCTTACGCTCCAATCATTGAAGGTTTTGCGGGCCGAAGAAGGGTCTCATCAGGCGGCACGAACGGGCCTGTTGGCGGCCGGCTACCTTGACGGGGATCGAGCCCGGCCACTACAATCTAGCCACGTCAGGAGCACTCCACATGGCCCGAAACCCCAGGACAATGAGGAATCAGCGGTCCAACAGGCCGGTCTCGAGGCTGGTCCAGGGGCGCCGTGTGCTTCTCAGGGGTCCGGCCGGACATCTCCGCAAGGCCCGGCCTTTCCTCAGCGACACCTAGCGGCCCTCGCCCAAGCCGGCGACAACCCGACAAGGGCCGCGAGGCCCGCCAACAAAGGTCGCTGTCTTGGCTCTCAGAGCCCGGGGGGAATTTTGCGTTTTCATGAATCACAAAGAGGTCTTCATATGAAGAACACACTGAAAAGAGACGTGAAGGCGAAAGGGGGGGGCGGGGACGTCGTCCTCCTGTCGAACATCCGCCTGACGTCCGCCGGAAGGACGCCCGGCAACGGCGCCAGGAAGGGGGATCCTGCGCCGGTATCCTCCGTGCGCGCGGCGCCGCGGAGCGTCGAGGCGGTGCCGGCGAGTATCCCCGAGAAACGCGCCGCGGTCCGCAGGAGCCTGAAAGCGGCCGCGAAGGCGAGGGGGCGGCGAGCCAGGCGGCAGATGTCCCCCGAGAAGGTGATCAAGGAGTCCCAGCGCTGGCTCAATATCATCGCCAACGCGAACAAGCTGAGCCTGCCCCGGAAGAAGAAGGTCGTCAAGGAGACGGTCAAGTCGTTCCAGGCCTATTTCAACTCCGGTTTTCTTGAGTATCGCAAGGCGGTGGCGGAGGCGGAGCAGTACGCTTCCGTGGAGTGGACCGGACAGGGGTCGTATATCGAAGACATCATGGGTCAGAAGTACATCGACTGTCTGGGCGGCTTCGGGATCTACAGCGCGGGCGTGCGTCACCCCAAGATCGTCGAGGCGGTGAGGAACCAGCTCGACAGGATGCCGCTCTCCAGCCAGGAGCTCCTCGATCCTCTGCGCGGCGCCCTCGCCGAGCTTTTGGGCGAGATAGCGCCGGGCAACCTCCAGAAGTGTTTCTTCATCAATAACGGCACCGATGCCGTGGAGGGGGCGATGAAGCTGGCCCGCCTCTACACGGAGAAGTCCGGATTCATCTCCACGATTCGGGGGTTCCACGGCAAGTCGTACGGCTCCCTGTCGCTGATGGGAAAGGCGGAGTACCGGGTCGCCTTCGAGCCGCTCCTGCAGGACGTCTATTTCGTCGAGTTCGGCGACGCCGACGAGGTGGAGTGGCAGCTCAAGAAGGCCCGCGACGTCGGGCTGGACATCGCCGCGGTGGTCGCCGAGCCGGTGCAGGGAGAGGCGGGGGCGATCGTGCCGCCCGACGACTACTGGCCCCGGCTGCGGGAGATCTGCGACGAGTACGACGTGCTGCTCATCGCCGACGAGGTGCAGACCGGCCTGGGCCGCACCGGCAAGCTGTTCGGGGTCGAGCACTGGAACGTGATTCCGGACATCATGTGCCTGGGGAAGGCGCTGGGCGGCGGGGTGATGCCGCTGTCGGCCTTCATCTCGACGCCGGAGATCTGGAAGGTGCTCGAGAAGAATCCCTTCCTGCACTCTTCGACGTTCGGCGGGAATCCGCTGGCGTGCGCCGCCGGCATCGCGGCGATCAACGTCACGCTCGAGGAGGATCTCCCCGGCCAGGCCGCGCAGGCGGGAGAGTATTTCCTGGCGGGGC
>DATFVU010000292.1:0-12226 GCA_035260145.1 Candidatus Polarisedimenticolia bacterium
TCGAGTACAACGCGAAGCACAAGGGCGTCCAGCGCGCGTTCGAAGTGACGCCCGCCGTCCTGCAGGAGTTCCAGGACTTCCTTACGGCGCGCAAGCTCAAGTGGGCGCCGGCCGAGATCGAGCAGTTCGAAGACCGGCTCAGAGGCGAGATCAAGGAGGCGGTCGTCGCTGGACTCTTCGGCCTGGAGGAAGCGTACAAGGTGCACGCCGAGATCGACCGTCAGCTGCAGAAGGCGCTCGATCTCTTTCCTCAGGCACAGAACCTCGCGTCCCTTCCCGAGCAGAAGGCGCCCGTTTCCAGATAGGCGCGTCGACCACGTAAATCGTTGAAACAAATATATATTTCCGTCCCGACGGGCAGCTCTTGGGGCGGGAGCAGGCCACTGCTCCACCCCCCGCCTTCAGCCGCCCTCAGCTGATCAAGTGCGCGTTTGACCCCTTGACAAGCCCCGGCCGCGCCCTTTACGATTGGCACTCATTCGATTAGAGTGCTAACAATCGCCGATGCGTTCCAAGAGATCTCTCAACCGTTCGAGTAGGCCCCAATCTGACATCAGGAGGGAGCAAACGATGAAAGTGAAGCCTCTGCACGACCGGGTTCTGGTGAAGAGGGTCGAGCCCGAGGAGAAGGTCAAGGGCGGAATCATCATCCCGGACACGGCGAAGGAGAAGCCTCTCGAGGGCAAGGTGGTCGCCGTCGGGTCCGGCCGCCTCGACGAGAACGGGAAGCGGATTCCCCTCGAGGTGAAGGTCGGAGATCGCGTGCTGGTCGGCAAGTATGCCGGCACCGAAATCAAGATCGACGAGGTCGAGCACGTGATCGTGCGCGAGGACGAAGTCCTCGGAGTCATCAGCTGAGAAGGGCCTTGCGCCCGCATCACCGTTCATCGAGCCAACGCTCAAGGAGGTCACGAGACCATGCCAGCGAAAGACATCATTTACGCGGAAGAATGCCGTCAGGCGATCCTCCGCGGGGTCAACAAGCTCGCGGAGGCCGTGAAGGTCACGCTCGGTCCCCGCGGCCGCAACGTCGTTCTCGAGAAGAAATTCGGCTCCCCGACCAGCACCAAGGACGGGGTGACGGTCGCCAAGGAGATCGAGCTCGAGGATCCGAAGGAGAACATGGGGGCGCAGCTGGTCCGCGAGGTCGCCAGCAAGACGTCGGAGGTGGCCGGCGACGGGACCACCACCGCCACCGTTCTCGCCCAGGCGATCTACCGCGAGGGCGTCAAGGCGGTCACGGCCGGCGCCAACCCCATGGATCTCAAGAGGGGGATCGAGAAGGCCGTCGAGAAGGCGATCGAGGAGATCAAGAAGCTCTCGAAGCCGGTCAGCGGCAAGGCGATCGCCCAGGTCGGCACCATTTCCGCGAACAACGATGAGACGATCGGCGAGATCATCGCCCAGGCGATGGAGAAGGTCGGCAAGGACGGAGTCATCACCGTCGAGGAGGCGAAAGGCCTGGAGACCTCCCTCGAGATCGTCGAAGGGATGCAGTTCGATCGGGGGTACCTGAGCCCGTACTTCGTGACCGATCCCGAGCGCATGGAGTGCGTGCTGGAGAACCCGTACATCCTGATCCACGAAAAGAAGATCTCCAACATGCGAGACCTCCTGCCGCTGCTCGAGCAGGTGGCGAAGGGCGGCCGTCCGCTCCTGATCATCGCGGAGGACGTGGAGGGCGAGGCCCTGGCGACTCTCGTGGTCAACAAGCTCCGCGGCACGCTGCAGGTCTGCGGGGTCAAGGCGCCTGGATTCGGAGACCGCCGCAAGGCGATGCTCGAGGATATCGCCATCCTCAGCGGCGGCAAGTGCATCACCGAGGATCTCGGCATCAAGCTGGAGAACGTGAAGCTCGAGGACCTCGGCCAAGCGAAGAAGATCGTCGCCGACAAGGACAACACCACCATCGTCGAGGGCAAGGGCAAGCGCGCCGACATCGAGGGCCGGGTGAAGCAGATCCGCGCTCAGATCGAGGAGACGACCTCCGACTACGATCGCGAGAAGCTCCAGGAAAGGCTCGCGAAGCTCGTCGGCGGCGTCGCCATCATCAAGGTCGGCGCGGCCACCGAGACCGAGATGAAGGAAAAGAAATCCCGCGTCGAGGATGCCATGCACGCCACCAAGGCGGCCGTCGAGGAGGGGATCGTCCCCGGCGGCGGCGTCGCCCTGGTGCGCGCCATCCCCGCTCTGGAGAAGGTCAAGGAGAAGCAGGAGGACGTCCAGACCGGAATCAACATCGTGCGCCGCGCTCTGGAGGAGCCGATCCGGCAGATCGCGTTCAACGCCGGGTACGAAGGCTCGATCGTCGTCCAGCAGGCGAAGGAAAAGGAGAAACCGGTGGTCGGTTTCGACGCTTACACCGGCAAGTGGGTGGACATGTTCGAGGCCGGCATCATCGACCCGACCAAGGTCTGCCGCACGGCCCTGCAGAACGCCGCCAGCATCGCGGCGCTCATGCTGACCACCGAGGCGCTGGTCGCCGAAATTCCTGAGAAGGAAAAGGCGCCCGCGGCCGGCCCGCGCATGGGCGGCGGGGATATGTACTAGACCCCGCCGGCCGCCCCTCCGGGCGGCCCGCCGTCGCTCGAGAAAGGCGAGAGCCCCTCGCGCCATGCGAGGGGCTCTTTTTTTGTCCGACGTGGAGCGCGCCCCGGGGCTAGAAGCTCTGTTCGCCGAGCGAGAATCCGTTGAACGATTCGGAGACGACGACGTCCTTGGGGAGCTCCAGGTGGAAGCGGCTCGCGGCGACCTCGACGTTCTTCCGGATATCCTGAAACGCCAGGAGCGTGGAATCGCCATCCGATTCGACGTATTGCAGCTGCCGGGGCAGGTAGGTGGACGCATCGACCCAGATCTTCATCTCGGCGACCCTTTCCGCCACCTTCTTCTTGCGTGGAACCAGAATCAGGAGGTGGGTGTCCTTCAGGTCGCTGTGCGGGGCGAGGCGGAATTCGTAGTACTTCGCCAGATCGTCGATCGACTGGCCGAGGCCCAGGAAGCGGAACAGCCGTTTGCCGACGAACTTCTTGATCGGCACTTCCTCCGCCCGCTTGAGGGCCGGGTAATACGCGACGTACATGTCCTCGGTGATAACGAAAACCTTGCGGTCGGGCTCCACGTATTCCCAGCGCACCTGGTTGGGACGGTGGTAGCAGAACTCCCCGCGCGAAAGGACGGGCCGCGCCAGGAGCTTGAGCTCCTTCTTCTCCGTGAAGCCGGCGACCATCGAGGTGGTCTCCCGCTGAGCCCGGTCGAACTCCTGCAGAATGCGCGCCAGCGCCGGTTCCGCGGCCGTGCCGGAGGCGCCCTCGGTCGGCGCCGGGTCGCCTTTCGGGCCTCCGCCCGCCGGCGCGCCGATGAGCGGGACCGTGAGTGCTATGAACAGCGCAGCGAATGCCGCAGGAACGATGAGTCGATCTTTCATGACGGGTGGAGATCTCCAGACGAGGACGACGGGCTCAATTTAACAGACCGAAATCCCTCCGTCAAGCAAGGCGCCGGGCCGGCCGTCCACCGCCCCGCCGCCTCCTAGCGCGACTGGCTGCGGGCCAGAACCTCGGTCATGACCCTGCGGTGGATCTCGCTCCACTCCGCGTCGGGAATGGCGAGAAACACCTGCACCACGTCCGGGTCGAACTGCCTGCCGCTGTACTTGACGACCTCGGCCCGCGCCTCTTCGTAGGGAAGCGCCTTCCGGTACGGGCGATCGGAGGTCATGGCGTCGAGCGTGTCGACCACCGCGAAGATGCGGGCCCCCAGCGGGATCTCCTTTCCCTTGAGCCCGCGAGGGTAGCCCGAGCCGTCGTAGGTCTCCTGGTGGCTCAGGACGATCTCCCGCGCCGCCTCCAGGAAGTTGATCCCGTGCAGGATGCGGTAGCCGATCTCCGGATGCCGGCGCATCTCCACCCATTCCTCGGGGGTCAATTTCCCCGGTTTCCGAAGGATCGCGTCGGGAATGCCGATCTTGCCGACGTCGTGCAGGAGCGCGCCGCGATAGATGTCGGTGAGCTCCGGCTCGGCCACCCCCATGCGACGCGCCACCGCCGCCGTGTAGGAGGCGACGCGCAGCGAGTGCCCCAGCGTCTCCGTGTCGCGGGTGTCGAGGGCGGTCGCCAGCGCCTCCAGGGTCGTCTGATACGATATCTGCAGGCGCCCGAGCAGATCCTCCACTTCCCGGTTCTTCCTGCTGAGCTCCGCGGTGCGCTCCGCGACTTTGACCTCGAGCGTCTTCTGATACTCGCGGTTTTCCCGGAGGAGCCGCTGCTTTTCCAGGGCCCTTTCGACGATGATCCGGACCTCGGCCAGATTGAACGGCTTGGTCAGGTAGTCGCAGGCCCCGAGCCGCATCGACTGAATCGCGACCTCGACGTCGACCATGCCCGTCAGCATGATGATCTCCGTGTCCGGCCGGATCTTCTTGATCTCCTGCAGGAGGCGGACGCCGTCCATCTCGGGCATGTCGATGTCGCTCACCACGAGATGGAACCCGTTCGTTTGGACCTTGTGGAGACCCTCGAGACCGTCGCCGGCCGTGTCGCAGAGATAGCCGATGTCCGACAGACCCTCCGACAGGAGATCCCGGATGGCCCGGTCGTCATCCACAATCAGGATGTGCGTCGGTTCGGACATTCTTTCCATCCGGTGGCCGCGGCGGCGACGCGCCACCGGCGCAACAGAAATGTAGGTTGCGAAGCGGACGGGCGCAAGAGGTCGGCGGGCCATGCGCCTTGGCGGACGGCGATTTCAATCTTTGGATTCGACCTTCGACATCTCCAGCCAGTTCGGTCCGGCCTTGAGATCGGCGACCAGAGGGACGCTCAGAGGGTGGACACCTTGCATCACCTCCCGGACCATTCGAGCCACGGATGCGATCTCCCCGGTGGGCACTTCCAGGACCAGCTCGTCGTGCACCTGAAGCGTCATGCGCGCGCCGCTTCCCGCCTCCTTGAGGCGCCGCGAGAGGGCCACCATCGCCAGCTTGATGAGGTCGGCCGCCGACCCCTGGATGGTCGTGTTCACCGCGGCCCGGAGCGCCTGCTGCCGGGCATTGCGATCGGTGCCCTTGATCTCGGGGAAATAGCGGACGCGGTTCAGCAGGGTGGTGACCCGCCCCTGCGATTCCACCGCGGCGATGGTCGCGTCGATGTACTGCTTCACCTTGGGCAATCGGGAAAAGTAGGCCTGGATGAAGCCGTCCGCCTCCTTCACGGAAATCCCCTGTTCGCGAGCCAGTCGCTGGGATCCCATGCCGTAGATGATTCCGAAGTTCACCACCTTGGCGCGCCGCCGCATCTCGTCGCTGACCAGGTCCGGCATCACCCCGAACACCTCGGCCGCGGTGCGACGGTGGATGTCCTCCCCGTCCCTGAACGCGTCCACCAGGGCGCCGTCGCCGCACAGGTGCGCCAGCACGCGCAGCTCGATCTGCGAGTAGTCGGCCGACAACAGGAGGAATCCCGGGTCGGTGATGAAGGCCCTGCGGATCTGCCGGCCCTGCTCCGTCCGAATCGGTATGTTCTGGAGGTTCGGATCGCTGCTGCTGAGACGGCCGGTTGCCGCCACCGCCTGATTGAACGAGGTGTGCACGCGGCCGGTCGCGGGGTTGATGAGGCCGGGCAGGCTGTCCACATACGTCGACTTGAGCTTCTGCAGCCCCCGATACTCCAGGATCCTGCGGGGCAGCTCGTGCTGATCCGCGAGCTCCTCGAGGATCTCCACCCCGGTGGAGTACGACCGTGTCTTCTGCGTCTTCCTGCCCGGCGTGAGCTTCAATGTATCGAACAGGATCTCCCCCAGCTGCCGCGGAGAGTTGATGTTGAACTCCTTCCCGGCGAGGCCGTGGATCTCCCCGGTCAGCCGCGCGAGATCGGCCTCCCAGTCGCGCGACAGGGCGGCCAGGAACGCCGTGTCGAGGCGCACGCCGGTCGCCTCCATTTCGGCCAGGACGTAGGCCAGCGGAAGCTCCAGATCGCGGAACAGCGGCAACAGGCCGTCGTCCTTCAGGCCCGACTCCAGGCGATCGCTGACGGCCACGACCGCGGCGACGCGCGCGCCCGCCAGCTCCGCCGCCCGCTCCACCTCGACCTCGGCCAGGGGCACCGCGCGCGCGCCCGAGCCGAGAAGCGATTCGTAGCCCGGGACGGCGAGTCCCGCGACATCCTGTGCGATCACCTCGAGCGCGTGGCTGCGGCGCGAGGCGTTCAGGAGATAGCTTGCGAGCATCGTGTCGAACGAAATCTTCGGCGCTTCCCAGCCGAGGCGGCGCAGGAGGATCAGGTCGCTCTTGACGTTATGGCCCAGGCGTCGCGGGGCCTCCCCCTCGAACAGGGGACGCAGGAGGCGCAGGACGGTCGGAAGGTCGATCTGGGGCTGGGAGCCGAGAGCGCTGTGGGCGATCGGAACATAGAACGCCTCGTCGTTCGATCCGGCCAGCGCGACGCCCACCAGGCCGCCCCGCATCGGCTCCGGATGATCGCGCTCGAAGTTGAAAGCGAAGCGGTCCGATCTCCTGAGGCGCTCGACCGCCGCCTCCAGAGCGGCGGCGTCGCGCACGGTCGTGTGCCTCACCTTCGCCGGCGCGACCGGGGCCACGTACTCGCGAACGAGGGCTCCGAATTCGAGCTCCTCGAACAGGCGCCGCGCCGCCGCCACGTCGGTCTCGGCGACGCTCAGGCGCCCGGTGTCGAATGAAACCGGGGCGTCGTAGCGCAGCGTGGCCAGGTCGCGGCTCAATCGAGCCGTGTCGGCATGCTCCAGGAGACCGGCGCGGGCCCTCTTGTTCCGGAGGGTGTCGGCCGCGCGGATGACCGACTCGAGATCGCCGTACTCGCGGATCAGATCCCTCGCTCCCTTCTCGCCGATCCCGGGAACCCCGGGGATGTTGTCGGAGGTGTCGCCGCTGAGCGCCAGGACGTCGCGCACCTGGTCCGGCCTGACGCCGAAGACCCGTTCCACGCCCTCCGAATCCAGGAACTCGTCCCGCACCGGGTGATAGATGAGAACTTCCTCGCGCACCAGCTGCAGCAGGTCCTTGTCGGTGGCGACGACGACGATCCGAAAGCCCGCCTTGCGGGCCTGTTCGGCCAGTGTCGCGATGATGTCGTCCGCTTCGAATCCCTCGAGCTCCAGCGCGGAGACGCCGAGGACCCGGCACACCTCCTTGACGTAGGGGATCTGGGCGATCAGGTCCGGCGGTGTCTCGGGTCGGTTCGCCTTGTACTCGGCGAACGCCCGATGCCGAAAGGTCGGGCCGGCGAGATCGAAGGCGACTCCCAGGTAGCGTGGAGACTGTTCCCGCAGGAGTTTTCTGAGCATCGAGGTGAACCCGTACACGGCGTTGGTGGGCAGGCCCTTGCTCGTGCTCAGACCGCGGATGGCGTAGAAGGCCCGATACAGATTGTTGCTGCCGTCGACGAGATAGACGGCCTTCGCGGGATCAGGACGGCCCGTCATGGAGCACCACGAGGGCCCCCGGGGAGAGCGCGCGAACGCCTCAGGATGCGCGCCCCGGCTGGACCTCGGAGGCGCCGACCGGGCGCGCCAGCCAGGTGTAGATCGGGAAGGCACCGCACAGGATCGCCACACGCTCCCGCAGGTCGGCAATCCGGCGCGCGTCGGGGTCCTGCTCGAGAGCGTCCAGGATGAGGCGCGCGATCTCGTCCATCTGAGGCCCTCCCATTCCCCGGGTGGTCACCGCGGGCGTGCCGATGCGCACGCCGCTCGCGATCATCGGTTTTTCGGGGTCGAAGGGGATGGTGTTCTTGTTCAGGGCGATGCCGGCCTTCTCGAGTCTCTGTTCCGCGGCGCGCCCGGTCAGGCGTTTCGGCCTCAAATCGACAAGGAACAGGTGCGTGTCGGTTCCGCCCGAGACGATCCGGAGTCCCCCTTCCGCCAGGAGTCGAGCCAGGCGCGCGGCGTTTTCCACCGTCCGCTTCTGGTCTCTGCGAAAATCGTCCGTGAGCGCCTCCTTGAAGGCGACCGCCTTGGCCGCGATCATGTGCACCAGGGGCCCTCCCTGCGTCCCGGGGAAGACGGCGCTGTCGATCTCCTTGGCGTAGCGCTCGCGGCAGAGGATGATCGCCCCGCGCGGACCGCGCAGCGTCTTGTGAGTCGTGGTGGTCACGAAATCGGCGTAGGGCACCGGATTCGGATGCACGCCGCCCGCGATCAAACCCGCCACGTGCGCGATATCCGCCATGAGAAGCGCTCCGACCTCATCGGCGATACGGCGGATGCGCGCATAATCGATCGTCCGCGCGTAGGCGCTTGCTCCCGCGACGATCATGCGCGGGCGGTGCTCGCGCGCCAGACGCTCCATTTGCTCGTAATCGAGAAGCTCCGACTCGCGGTTGACTCCGTAGGGGACAACCTTGAAATAGCGGCCCGAGAAGTTCAGGGGATGGCCGTGCGTCAGGTGTCCTCCGTGCGACAGGTCCATTCCGAGGATGGTGTCGCCCGGCTTGAGGGCGGCGATGTACACGGCCATGTTCGCCTGCGATCCCGAGTGCGGCTGGACGTTCACATGCTCCGCCGCGAAGATCGTCTTCGCACGCTCGATCGCCAGCCGCTCGACCGTGTCGGAATGCTCGCAGCCGCCGTAGTACCTGCGGCCCGGATAACCCTCCGCGTATTTGTTGGTGAAGACGGATCCCATCGCCTCGAGCACGGCGCGCGAGGCGAAGTTCTCGGAGGCGATGAGGACGAGCGTTTCGGCCTGCCGGGCGACTTCAGCGGCGAGCGCCGCACCCACTTCGGGATCGATGTCCTGCAGCGGTTTCTGCACGGCTTCCTCCTCGCCTGGTCGCGTTCCATGGCGGCCGGCCGCCTGGACGCAGAATCGTCGGACCGCCGTCACCCGGGGGAAGACGAGGAGGCCCTGCGCGGAACGGCTCGCTCGACGTGCGCTCGATCATAGGACACGCGCCTTTCGGAGATCAAGGCTGGTGCCCCCTCGCTCCCGCATGCTATGATTTCCACGTGGCGCGGCAGAAAAGCCTTGAGGCGGCGCCGGACGCCACGTGATGAGACCGCCGAACGCCCTCCATTACGTCGACGCAGGCAATCCCCGCGGGCCCGTCCTGCTCTTCCTGCACGGGATCACGGGATCACGGCGCTATTGGCAGCGGAAGGTGCGGCCGCTGGGGCGCGAGTACCGCATCATCATTCCCGACCTCCTCGGCTTCGGGCTGTCCCCCAAGCCCCACCTGGAATACACGATCGAGACCTTTCGCGACAGCGTGAGGGCTCTGGTCGAGGAGATCGACCTTGCGGGTCGGCCGCTGATCTTCGTGGGTCATTCTCTCGGCGGACTGATCGCCCTCGAGTACGCCGCCCGCTACGGCTCGCACGTGCGACGGATGATTCTGCTGAGCCTGCCGCGCTTCAGCGATCCCGCGACCGCGCACGCGCGCTTCTGGAGCGGGTCGCCGCATTACCGCCGCCTCCTCAACGAACATTCGCTCCGCGAGACTCTGTCCCAGATGAAGCGCAGCGGCCTGGAGCTCACGCTGCGATACATGCTGCGCTTTCCGTGGACCGTCCTGGTCGATAGCCACAAATTCACCTTCAAATCGCTCACCTCGACCCTCGAGCATTGCCTCCTGAACTATCAGGTGGACCGGATTCTACCGGCGGTCCCGCCGGTGCCCACGCTTCTCATCCATGGAGAGCAGGACTCGGTCGCCCCCCTCGAACATGTGCGGCCGATCCCTGAGCTCTATTCGCACATGCGACTACGCACCGTGCGTGGAACCGGCCACCACCTGTTCCTCACTCACACCCGCCTCTGCATGGAGCTTTTCCAGGAGTTCCTGCGTGACGGGAGCCGTGAGAACGGCAACTCCTCGACCATTCGAGTGGGTCAGCCCGAGCCGAACACGGATTGAGGCCAGAAGCCGCGTGTGACCTCCACGCTTCCTGAGACCACGCTCCCGATATTCATCCGCAACCGTTTGACCTATTGACACTTAATCTACTGATGCGCAACTTGACAATATGGCACTCAATGTTTAGACTAGGGGCTCGTCCGAATGCATGAGGTGACGCACATGTCGGTCTCCAAGTGGGAAGTGCCCGCTCAGATGCGCGACGATCGACTGAGCCTTGAAGGAGCGCTCCCCTCCGGCCGGCCCGGGCAGCGGAACGGGTCATGGACCCCTGCGATCGATATTCTCGAGAGCGGAGATCACTACACTCTGCGTGCCGATCTCCCGGGGACGGAAGCGGACGACATCGAGCTGCGTGTGCAGGATGGCACCCTCATTCTCAAGGGGCTGCGCCGATCGGGCGGAGACGAGAGGCCCGAGCAGGTGCTCCGTGCGGAGCGTCCCCGGGGTCCCTTCGTTCACTCGTTCAGGCTTCCGTCCGGAGTCGACCAGGCCGGCTTCAGGGCCTGGCTGAAAAACGGGGTCCTGGAAGTGATCCTGCCCAAGACTCGAGAAGCGAAGACCAGGGCGATCCGCATCGAGACGAAATAGACCCGCTCCCCGCGCGCGGCCGGACGCTCCGGGCCGGAATGGGTTCCGGACACGCGGCGGGATAAGATCCATCGGGCGCGGCGCGCGGAAGGCGCCGTGCGGCTGGAAGGAGACGATACCCAGATGAACGCTTTGAAGACCGCCTTTCTGTTGGGACTGCTCTCGGCAATGATCGTGGGGTTCGGCGGCCTGTTCGGCGGCCGCACCGGGATGGTGGCGGCCCTGGGGATCGCCGCCGTCATGAACTTCTTCGCCTATTGGTTCTCGGACCGCATCGTGCTCTCCATGCATCGCGCGCAGCCGGTCACGCGCGAGCAGGCGCCGCAGCTCTTCGAGATCCTGGAGCGCCTCACCGGGCGCACCGGGATGCCGATGCCGCGGGTCTACGTCCTGCCCGAGGAGGCCCCGAACGCCTTCGCGACGGGGCGCGACCCGGAGCACGCGGCGGTGGCCGTCACCCATGGCATCCTCAGGATCCTGAACGCCGAAGAGCTCGAGGGAGTGCTGGCGCACGAGCTGTCTCACGTGAAGAACCGGGACATTCTGATCAGCTCCATCGCGGCGACCCTGGCGGCGGCCGTCATGATGCTCGCGAACATGGCCCGCTTCGCCGCGATTTTCGGCGGCGGGAACCGGGAGGAGCGCGGAGGGACGAATCCGATCGCTCTACTGGCGGGAATCATCCTGGCGCCCATCGCCGCGACGCTGATCCAGCTGGCCGTTTCTCGCGCCCGCGAGTACCAGGCGGACGCCAGCGGCGCTGAGATGACGCACAACCCCTACGGGCTCGCGAACGCCCTGCAGAAGCTCGAGGACGCCAGCCGCAGGATCCCGATGCTGTCCGCTGGTCCGACCTCGAGTCACCTGTTCATCGTCAAACCGTTCACCGGAGAGACGCTGGCCGGTCTGTTCAGCACGCACCCTCCCATCCGCGAGCGCATCCGGCGCCTCCTGGGGCGCTGAAGCGGGCCGCAGAGTCGCAGGCGAAACGGCATGAAAGAAAAGGACGAGGAAGGCACGAAGAAACGGAACGGACGGGAGACGCCGTTTTCGGTCGTGGACCGGCGTCCAGTGTTCCGGGATGACGCAGCGGCGACGGACGAACCCCGCTACCCTTCGGTCGTCGAGGAATTCAAGGCCCGCGCCGAGGAGGCGGAACGTCGCGCCCGGGAGATCTCCGCCGCCTACCGTAGGATCGATGAGGAGCGCGACGCCTTCCGGGAGCGCTTGAATCGGGATCTCGAGCGGCGCGTCGACCTCGCCCGCGTCGAGATGATGCGCAAGATCCTGGGCGTTCTGGACGATTTCGACCGGGCGATCGCGGCCGCTCGGACGGCCTCGGAGGCGGGCCCGCTTCTGTCCGGCGTCCTCCTGACACGCGAGCAGCTCATGCGGGTGCTCGAGTCCGAGGGCGTCCAGCCACTCGAGCTTCTGGGACGCCCCTTCGACCCGGCCGTCGCGGAGGCGGTTTCGATCGAAGAGACCGCGGATCCCGAGCGCGACAATCGGGTCCTGGAAGAGGACGGCAAGGGGTACATGCTGGGAGGCACTCTTCTGCGCCCGGCCCGCGTCAGGGTGGCGCGCTATCGGCCCCGGTCGTCGGACTCGCCCGATTGTCCGCCCGAGGCGTCGACGCAAGCCCCCGAGGTCCGAAGGGACTAGGGACGGTCTCACGAGCCGGCGGCCTCCCCCCCGCCGGCGAGAACACCACGCGGGTCTTCACCAGACGGAAGGCGCGCCGTTCCTGG